>NZ_JBEXKX010000010.1:0-173785 GCF_040609695.1 Amycolatopsis sp. NPDC004625 | reverse complement strand
GGGGGTGGTGTTGCTGCCGGTGGGGTGTGCTTCGGCCCCCCCCCCGCACCCCCACGCGAACCGACGCTGCAGGTACGCGAACCGACCGGTCCGGTACGTCAGCCGAGGGCCCAGAGGCGGGCGTAGTGGCCGTTGGCGGCCAGGAGCTCGTCGTGGGTTCCGGTTTCCACGATGCGGCCGTGGTCGAGGACCACGATGCGGTCGGCGCGGGCCGCTGTCGCGAGGCGGTGGGCGACCACGAACGTCGTGCGGCGGCGGGCGACCGTCTCCGTGGCCCGCAGGACCGCCGCCTCCGTCGACGGGTCGAGGGCCGCCGTGGCCTCGTCCAGCAGCAGGACGTCCGGGTCCACCAGCTCCGCCCGGGCCAGCGCGACCAGCTGGCGCTGGCCCGCCGACAGCGACCGCCCGCGTTCGCCCACCGGCTGCAGGAAACCCGACGGCAGGGCCGCCACGCCGTCGAGCGCGCCCACCGCCCGGACCGCCGCCTCGACCTCCGCGTCCGAAGCCGCCGGGCGGCCGTAGCGGACGTTGTCGGCCACCGTGCCCGAGAACAGGTGCGCCTCCTGCGGCACCACGCCCATCCGGCGCCGCATCCCGGCCAGCTCGTACTCGCGGACGTCCGTGCCGTCGATCCGGACCTCGCCGCCGGTGACGTCGTAGTAGCGCGCCACCAGCTTCACCGCCGTCGACTTGCCGGCCCCGGTCGCGCCGACCAGCGCGATCGTCTCGCCCGCCGCGACGTCCAGGGAGAACTCCGCCAGCGCCGGGGTCTCGGCGCCGGCGTAGGAGAACTCGACCTCCTTGAAGGAGACTTCGCCGCGCAGCCGCGGCGGCACCGCCACCGGCCGCTCGGCCGCCGGCACCGACGTCGGCGTCCGCAGCAGGTCGCCGATCCGGTTCAGGCCGACGCTCGCCTGCTGGTAGCCGTCGAACACCGCCGACAGCTGCTGGATCGGCGAGAAGAACTGCTGCAGGTACAGCAGGAACGCGAGCAGCACGCCGGCCGACAGCGTGCCCGCCGACACCCGGTTCGCGCCCGCCACCAGCACCGTCGTCGTCGCCAGGTCCGACAGCAGCGCCACCAGCGGGAAGTACGTCGCCACGTACCGCTGGGCCCGCAGCCGCGAGCGCCGGTAGTCGTCACTGCGCGAAGCGAACGCCTCCGCGGAGCGGTCTTCGCGCGTGTACGCCTGCGCCACCCGCAACCCGCTGACGTTCTCCTGCATGTCCGCGTTCACGACGCTGACCCGCTCGCGGGCCTCGTTGTACGCCTTCGACGCCGACCGCCGGAAGATCACCGTGGCCACCGCCAGCACCGGCACCATCGCCAGCGCGTACAGCGCCAGCCCGGCGTCGGTGACCAGCAGCGCGCCGGTGATCCCGGCCAGCGTCAGCGCGCTGACCACCGCGGTGGCCAGGCCGGTCTGCAGGAACGTCGAGAGCGCGTCGACGTCCGTCGTCATCCGGGTCATGATCTTCCCGGACAGCTCCCGCTCGTAGTAGTCGAGCCCGAGCCGCTGCAGGTGCGCGTAGCTGCGGACGCGCAGCGCGTACAGCACCGTTTCGCCCACCCGAGACGTCAGCCGCGTCTGCGCGAACACCACCAGCCAGTCGGCCGCGATCACCGCGGCGCCGATCCCGGCGGCCAGCCAGATCAGCCACTCGACGCCCGTGCGGACACCGTGGTCGACGCCGAACTGGTACAGCCCGGGCAGCGCGATCGACGCCAGCGCGTCCGCCGCCACCAGCGCGACCACCAGGGCCAGCGGCCCGCGGACCGGCCGCAAGAGCCCGCCCAGCCGGAACTTCGGGTCGGGCGCGGTGACGTCCACGCCGGGCAGCCGCGGCTCGTCGACGGCCGGCGGGAGGTTGCGCACGCCCTCGATCAGCTCCGGTGTCGGCGGCACGTCCAGGCCGCCGCCCCCGCCGACGAACCCGCTGCTGTTCGTGTCCCCGCTGCGCATCCGCGCCGCCTCGGCCAGCGCGTCGACCTCGTCCCGGCTTTCGTCCCGCGGCCACAGCGACGGCGTGACCCCGTCCCGGCCGCAGTCGAGGCCCTCGCAACGGTGCTTCTCCTCGACGTCGTCGCCCGGGCCCGCCACCAGCTCGCGGAACAGCGGGCAACGCGCCATCAGCTCGGCCTCGGTGCCGACGTCGACGACGCGGCCTTCGTCCAGCACCGCGATCCGGTCGGCGAGCGCCAGCGTCGAGCGCCGGTGCGCGATCAGCAGGGTGGTCCGGGCCGCAGTGACCGAGCGAAGGGTGTCGTAGATCGCTGCCTCGGTGACGGTGTCGATCGCCGACGTCGCGTCGTCGAGGACCAGGATCCGCGGGTCGGTGATCAGCGCCCTGGCCAGCCCGAGCCGCTGCCGCTGCCCGCCCGAGAGCGTCAGCCCGCGCTCGCCGACCAGCGTGTCGTAGCCCTCCGGCAGCGCGCGGATGAAGCCGTCCGCCTCCGCGGCCTTGGCGGCCGCGACGATCTCTTCCTCGCTCGCGTCCGGGCGGCCGTAGGCGATGTTGTCCCGGATCGACGAGGAGAACAGGAACGCCTCCTCGAACACGACCCCGATCGCCTGCCGCAGCTGCCGCAGCGGGACGTCCCGGACGTCGAGGCCGCCGACCCGCACCGCGCCCGCGTGCACGTCGTAGAACCGGGGGAGCAGCAGCGAGATCGTCGACTTCCCGGACCCGGCGGTGCCGACCAGTGCCAGGGTTTCGCCCGGGTTCGCGGCGACCGAAAGCCCGTCCAGCACCGGTTCGCTGCGGGTGTAGCCGAACCGGACGCCGTCGAGCTCGACCCCGAGCGGCCCGTCCGGCAGCGGCCGCGCGTCCGGCGCGTCGACGACCGCCGGCTGCGCGTCGATCAGCTCGTACACGCGCTCGGCGCCGGCCCGCGTCAGCTGGGCCTGCACGACCAGGCCGGACAGCATCCGCGCCGGGCCGATCAGCGTCGCGAGGTAGGTCGCGAAGGCGAGGAAGGTGCCGAGGGTGATCGACCCGTTCAGCGCGAGCACGCCGCCGATGCCGAGCACGGCCACCTGGCCGGCGGCCGGCAGGGCGGCGGTGGTCGCCGCCGGGACCGCGGACAGCTTCGCCGCGCGCAGCCGCTCCCCGAACAGCTTGCGCGCGGTCCCTTCCAGCTTCGAGACTTCCCGCGTCTCCTGGCCGAAGCCCTTGACCACCCGGACGCCGGTGACGGTCTCCTCCACCTGCTGCGCGACGTCCGCCGCGCGCTGCTGGGCCGACCACGTCGCCGGGAAGAGCCGCTTGCGGCTGCGCGTCACGATGATGCCGACCGCGGGCGTGACGACCAGCGCGATCAGCGTCAGCACCGGCGACAGCCACAGCATCGCGCCGAACGACAGCAGCGCGAAGACCACCGAGCCGAACGACAGCGGGACCTGCATCAGGATGCCGGTCACCAGCTGCAGGTCGGAGATCGCGCGGGAGGCGACCTGGCCGGTGCGCAACGCGTCCTGCTTGCCGCCGTCCAGCCGCGAAACGGCGTTGAAGACGCGCTGGCGCAGGTCGTGCTGGACGTCGAGGGCGAGCTTCCCGCCCAGGTAGCGGCGCGCGAACGCGGTGCCGAACGCGACCAGCTGCAGCGTCACCAGGAAGACGGCGATCCCGGGCAGCCCGCCGGTCCGCCCCGCCACCGCGTCGTCCACCGCCGTGCGGACCAGCAGCGGGCTCGCGGCCTGCACGCCGACGCCGAGCGCGGCGGCCAGCAGGGACAGCACGACGAGCACGCGGTGCTCCCACGCCGCCGCGGACAGCCGGCGGATCCAGCCGGTGGTCTCGGCAGGTGGGAGCTCTTGACGGGGGCGGGGCGGAGCGATGGTCACGTTGTCACACTAAGCGCCACCACCGACAAAATATTTCCCCGAATGCGGAGAAGGCCACCTCGAGCTGCTCGAGGTGGCCTTCGACGACAGCGGGACTACGTGATGTCGCGCTTCTGGTTGCCCGCCCAGCCGAGGCCGAAGAAGAGCATCGTCCACGCGAAGAAGATCAGCGCCGACGCCCACCAGGACAGCACGCCCGGCGCGCCCGCCGTGAGCTGCAGCAGCAGCTGCGACCCGGAGTCCACGCTGCTCGGCAGGTTGAGCGAGTTGAACCCGAACGCGTCCGCGGCGATGCCGCCGACGATGCCGTTCGCGGTGCCGTTCGGCAGGATCCCGCCGAGGATGCGGACGTCGCCCCAGCCCCAGAACATGATCACCAGGACGTTCTCGACGATCAGGAACCACACCAGCAGCAGCACCACGGCCAGCGGCACGCTGCGCAGCACCGCGCCGAAGCCGATGCCGAACAAGGTCACCAGGACCGCCGCCAGCACCGTCCCGCCGAGCGCGGCCAGCCACTGGCCCGCGGACGGCCAGCGACCCGAGTCGACCGACGCCATCACCGCGAGCGCGGAGACGCCGAAGCTGACCAGGCCGTAGATCGCGCCCCACGCCACGTAGGTGAGCATCTTCGCGGTCAGCGCGGAGATCCGGTTCGGGGCCGTGAGGAACGTCGTCGTGATCGTCCTGCTGCGGTACTCGCCCGCCAGCGCGAAGACGCCGAACAGCGCCGGCACGAGCTGCGCGATGTTCACGCCGTGCGCCAGGGCCAGCAGCCCCACCGGCACCTTGGCCGGGTCCAGGCCGATCAGCTCGCTGACCTGGCGGGCGTCGTCCGAGCCGAGGAAGTCCGCGAAGTCGTTGGTGATCTTGCCCCAGGCGAACGTCAGCCAGAACGCCACCAGCGCCAGCGGGATCAGCAGCACCCACCACGTGTTCAGCGACAGCGTCTTGCGGAACTCCGCCTTGATCAGGTTGCCCATCACCGCTGCGGTCCTCCCCAGTGCTGCTGCTGTTGCTGCGGACCCGACGGCGGGTACCCCGGCGGCGGGCCCTGGTACTGCGGCTGCGGCGGGTAACCGCCCGGGGCGCCGGTGTACTGACCCTGCGTCAGCTGGAAGAACATCCGCTCCAGATCGGCGTGCTCCTCCTGCATCCCGTACACGGCGATCCCGGCCTTCGCGGCCACGTCACCGATCTGCTGGACGCTCGACCCGGCGACCGCCACCCGGCCGTCCGGCGTCGGCGACACCTGCTGCACACCCTGCTCCTGCAACGCCTTCACCAGCGCGGCCGGATCCGCGGGCTGCACCAGCACCCGCGACTGCTGCCCCCGCCGCAGCTGCTCCAGCGGACCGTAGTACCGCGTCACGCCCTGGCTGATGATCACCACCTGGTCGATCAGCTGCTCGACCTCGTTCAGCAGGTGGCTCGACACCAGCACCGTCCGCCGCTGCTCCCTCGCGTACGAACGCAGGAAGTTCCGCAGCCAGAGGATGCCTTCGGGGTCGAGCCCGTTCGTCGGCTCGTCCAGCACCAGCACCTGCGGATCACCCAGCAACGCCGTCGCCAGCGCCAGCCGCTGCCGCATGCCCAGCGAGAACCCGCCCGCCTTGCGGTCGGCGGCACTGCCCAGCCCCACCAGGCCCAGCACCTCGTCCGCCCGCCGGTCCGGCACCCCGATCGCCGCGGCGTACACCCGGAGGTGGTTGCGGGCGGTCCGCCCCGGGTGGAAACCCTCGTTCTCCAGCACCGAACCGACCACCCGCGCCGGATTCCCCAGCTGCGAGTGCGGGCGCCCGTTGATCGTCGCCAGCCCCGACGTCGGCGTCACCAACCCCAGCAACATCCGCAACGTCGTCGTCTTGCCGGCCCCGTTCGGCCCCAGGAACCCCGTCACCGAACCCGGTTCCACCGTGAAGCTCAGGTCCTGCACGGCGTTCACTGCGCCGAACCGCTTGCTCAGGTTCTGCACCACAATCCGGCCACTGCCGTCGTGCATCCCGTCCCCTAACGTTCCCCGCTGATGGGGCGTCATCCTGCCCTAACCGCCCCGCCCGCGCGCACGGAACGCCCGAACCCGCCGAGAGCGACCTTCGTCACGTTCCGCTACTGGCCGGTACCGGTGCCGCGGCCCTGACCACAGGGTTCGCCACGGCCGGCAGATCAACTCGGTAAAGAATTCGTGCGACTTGCCGACCCGGTGGAGCAAAGTCGGCCGAACCCCTCTAAGCTAGGACTCGGCGGCCCGCTCCCAGTGACCCCCAGGCTGGTTGAGCGGGTCGCCCCTTCGTGTTCTCACCCGGGTGTGCCGGATCCACCGGGGCCGCGGATGTGTTGTGGTTCGCCGAAGAGCGCCCCTGTCCCGCTGTTCCCCTTCATCGCGTGCGGTCCCGGAAAAGGCAGCGGGCCCCTGCCGCGTCGCGACAGGGGCCCGCTCGGGGAAAATGGCTTCTGCTGTCAGGCCAGAACCGTGGTCAGATCGGTGTGGGGCAGGTCGTGGGCCACCGCCACCGGGGCGTTCGTCAGGGCCCCCGCGTGCGTGTTGAGGCCCTTGGCCAACGCCGCGTCCGCCTGCAGGGCGGCCTTCCAGCCGTGCTCGGCCAGCTGGACCGCGTACGGGAGCGTGACGTTCGTGAGGCCGTACGTCGAGGTGCGGGGGACCGCTCCCGGCATGTTCGCCACGCAGTAGAAGACCGATTCGTGGACCGTGTACGTCGGGTCGTCGTGGGTGGTGGGGCGCGAGTCCGCGAAGCAGCCGCCCTGGTCGATGGCGATGTCCACCAGGACGCTGCCCGGCTTCATGCGGGCCACCAGCTCGTTCGAGACCAGCTTCGGGGCCTTGGCGCCCGGGACCAGCACCGCGCCGATCACCAGGTCCGCCTGCAGCACCGACTCCTCCACCGACAGGCGGTTCGACGTCACCGTGCGGATGCGGCCGCCGAAGTCGTTGTCGATCTGGCGGAGCCGGTCCACGTTCGTGTCCAGGATTTCGACGTCCGAGCCCAGGCCCAGCGCCACGCGGGCGGCGTTGAGGCCCGCCACGCCGCCGCCGATGACGACCACCCGCGCCGGGTGCACGCCCGGGATGCCGCCCGGCAGCACGCCGCGGCCGCCGCTCGGCTTCATCAGCGAGAACGCGCCCACCTGCGGCGCCAGCCGGCCCGCCACCTCGGACATCGGCGCGAGCAGCGGCAACGCGCCGGACGCCGTCTGCACCGTCTCGTAGGCGATCGCCGTGGTGCCCGCGGCCAGCAGCGCGTCGGTCAGCGGGCGGTCCGCGGCGATGTGCAGGTAGGTGAACAGCACCTGGTCGGCGCGCAGCCGGGGGTACTCCTCGGCGATCGGCTCCTTCACCTTGAGGACGAGCTCGCCCTCGGCCCACGTCTCGTCGGCGGTGGCGAGGATCTTCGCGCCGGCGGCGACGTACTCCTCGTCGGTGATGGACGAGCCCGCCCCGGCACCGGTCTCGACGAAGACGTCGTGCCCGCGCCCGACCAGCTCGTGCACCCCCGCCGGGGTCAGCGCGACCCGGTATTCGTGCTTCTTGATCTCACGGGGAACGGCGATACGCACGGTCGGCCTCCTGGGTCGGTCTGCGTCCGGAATTCGGTGCGGTGGTGGCACTCACGGTGAACCACCCGGACGGCGGTGTCATCGTGCTGACCGGACAGATCTTTGCGGGTTTCGTGGTGCTCGACGAACAAGACCCTTGACTTCGACTTCACTTGAAGTCGCACGGTCGGTGCATGCGTGCAGTGTGGTTGCGAGAGTTCGGTGGTCCGGAGCAGCTCGTCCCCGGGGAGGCACCGGACCCGGTCGCCGGGCCGGGCCGGGTGGTGGTCGAGGTGGTGTTCGCGAACACCACGTTCGTGGAGACGCAGTTCCGGGCGGGCGCGCCGGGGCCGTTCCGGGCTTCGTTGCCGGTGATCCCGGGCAACGGCGTCGGCGGGGTGATCGGCGCGGTCGGCGCGGGGGTGGACCCGGGGCTGGTGGGCCGGCGCGTGGTCACGGCCACGGGCGGGTCCGGCGGGTACGCCGAGCGCGTCGCGGTGGACGCGGCGGCGGTGTTCGCGGTGCCGCCCGCGCTGGACCTCGACGCGGCGGTGGCGCTGCTCGCGGACGGCCGGACCGCGACCGGCTTGGTGCATGCCACCAGCGTGCGCCCGGGTGATCGAGTCCTGGTCGAGGCGGCGGCGGGCGGCGTCGGCGGCCTGCTGGTCCAGCTGGCGAAGGCGGCGGGCGCGACGGTGATCGCCGCGGCGGGTGGGCCGGCGAAGACGGCCCGCGTGCTGGGGGCCGACGTGGTCGTCGACTACCTGCGGCCGGACTGGACGACGGCGGCCGGCGAGGTGGACGTCGTGTTCGACGGCGTCGGCGGCGCGATCGGCACGGCGGCGTTCGGGCTGCTGCGCCCGGGCGGCCGGATGGCGGTCTACGGCTTGGCCGGCGGATCGTGGGCCGAAGTGTCCGAAGAGGACGCCGCGGCGCGGGACGTCACGCTGGTGCGGGGGATCGGGAGCCCGGAGCGGATGCGGGCGTTCACGGAGTCGGCGCTGGCGGAGGCGGCGGCGGGCCGGCTGGTGCCGGTGATCGGACGGCGCTTCCCGCTGGAGAAGGCCGCGGACGCCCACGCGGCGATCGAGTCGCGCGCCACGGTGGGGAAGACGCTGCTGGTCGTCTGAAAAGCCGTGAAGGCCACCTCGAACCCGAGGTGGCCTTCACGGACTTCGCCGCGGGAGCGGGCGTCAGGCGCGGTACGCCGTCCACGAGCTCTGCATCCGCGTGGCCTGGCCCGCGGTGAACTCGTACATGCAGCTGTCGTAGCTGTAGTCCATGAAGTTGTGGACCGGGTCCTTGCCCGTCGAGGTGCAGGTGTCCTTGTTCGTCGGGCACCCGGACGTCGCCGTGGCTTCGGCCGGGGTGTCCGACACGTAGTCGCCCGAACCGGAGCAGCCGCCCTGGAACGTGTGGTAGAGGCCCATCCAGTGGCCGACCTCGTGGGTGGCCGTGTCGCCTTCGTTGTAGTTCGTCGCCGACCGGCCGGGCAGCGACTCGTCGAGGATGACGACGCCGTCCAGCTTCGGCTGGGAGCTGTAGTTCGACGGGAACGTCGCCCAGCCGAGCAGGTCGTCGCCGAGGCTGGCGGTGTAGATGTTCAGCGCGTTCTTGCCGCCCTTGCGCAGCGCGTTCTTCATGTTGCGCTCGGCCGACGTGCCGTCGGTGATGCCGTTGTACCAGGTGGAGTTGTTCGTGTAGTCGGTGCTGACGAGCGAGAAGCTGAAGCCGCTCGACGCGTACGCGCTGTTCAGGACCGAGATCTGCTTGCTGATGGTCGACGCGGGCAGGTTGCCGGTCGAGCCGCTGGTGATGACGTGGAAGTACACCGGGATCGAGACCGCGGCGGCCTGGGCGGTGCGGGCCGTGCGCTTGCCGGCGAGCTTGCTCTGCATGTCGGCCTCGATGCGGGCCGCCTCCGCCGGGGACACCGTGTCGGCGTGGCCGTCCTTGCCGCGGTCGGCGGCGTGGGCGGGGGTGAAGCAGTCGCCGCTCGGCGCCGCGACGGCGCTCCCGGCTCCTGCGGCCGGGACGACCAGCGCGACCAGGGAAAGCGCGGACACCGCACCCAGCTTGACGGCCCGACCGAACCGCTCCGAACTGCTCATGGGCGAACTCCTCTTGCAACGACCCGGCTACCCGGGGTGGTGAGGAGAAAATGCGCCACGCGATCTTCGGAATCCACCACCTTTCGGTGGGAAAAGACACTCCGGACGTTCGGCGCGATCCATGCGGAGTAAGGCATAGGTCGCGAATTGGGCCGAATGGCCCATCAACTCCAGCGCCTGGCGACGAGCTGGGTGAGCAGGGCCAGCCGGACGTCGGGGTCGTCGAGGTCCAGCGGGACCAGTTCGAGCAGCTTCCGCATCCGGTACCGGAGGGTGTTCGGGTGGATCCGCAGCTCCTGCGCCGCCGCCCGGGGGTCGCCGGGGTGGCGCAGCCACTCGTACAGCGTCTCGACGTAGCCGGCCCGGCCCGTCTCGTCGTGCGCGCGCAGGGTGCTCAGCGGGCCGAGGTCGGCGACGCGCGCCGCGGCCGCCGCCGTCGCGCCGCGGTGCAGCGTCAACGCCGTCCAGGCTTCGTCGAAGGCGATCACGCGCTCGGCGAGGAGTTCGGCGCGCAGCAGGCCGAGGGCCTCGTCGGCCTGGGCGCGCGACACCGAGAGGTCGCCGATTTCGCCGGGGGCGCCGGCCGCCGCACGCGGAGCGCCGATACGACGAGACGGTCCCGTCGCGACGAGAGCCGCGCGCAGTTCCGCCCAGCCGCCGGGACCCGGCCGGTCCGGGACCACGGCGTAGAGCAGCCCGGCGAGCTCGGTCGCCACCGGGCGGCGGCCGATGCCCTGGGAGATCCGTTCGAGCATGGCCAGCCGCAGCCCCTCGGCGTCGCGCCCGTCCCCGCCGGTGACCTCGATGACGACCACGCGGTGCGGCTCGTCGGACAGGTCGAGCTCGGCCATCGCCTTGCGCGGGTTCGCGCGGCCTTCGAGCACCGCGCGCAGCAGCTCGGCCGACGCGCGGCGCTGCGCGTCGGTGTGCGCGCGGCGCCGCAGCAGGTGCAGCGCGACGACCGGGGCGGCGTCGGCGAACGCGGCCGCGCGCTCGTCGGACACCGGCCCGGCGACCACCGCCCACATCGACCCGAGCAGTTCGCCGCCCATCCGGATCGGCACGATCAGCCGCGGCAGCGTGCCGTCGCGCTGGGCCGGGACGAAGATCGTCTGCCGGCCGCGGGACAGCTCGCGGAACACCCCGCGCGACCGGAACCGCGCGAGCACGTCGTCGGGGATGCGGCGGCCCATGATCGTGGCGACGCGCGCGGGGTCGGTCAGGTCCTGGCGCGCGGAGTAGGCGAGGACGCGCGAGTTGGTGTCCTCGATGGTCACCGGCGCGTCGACGACGCTCGCGACGGCGTCGGCCAGCCGGAACAGGTCGCCGGAACCGGGGTCGAGGTCCTCCGACTCGTCGGCGAGAGCGTCCAGGACGGTCCGCAGCAGCCAGACGAGCTGCGCCCACGACGTCGCCGCGTGCACCTGGATCAGCGCGATCCCGCTGGCCTTCGCGGCCCGCTTGACCGGCGGCTTCGCGGCCAGCGGCGGCTTGAGCAGCACGGCGGCGGCCCCCTGCCCGGCGCTCTGCTTCACCAGCTCGGCGGCGTCTTCGGGACTGGTCGTCGCGACGCCCAGCACGAGGTCGCCGGCGGCCAGGGTGACCGCCCCGCCGGGTTCGGCGATGACGACGTCGGCGACGGCGGGCGAGTCGTCGGGCAGCTGGAGCGCGTGCAGCAGCGTCGGCCCCACCCGGTCGACCACGCTGCGCACCGAAACCACTCGCTCATTGTCGCCGAGAAAGGGGTGGGCGGCTCGGTAGGGTCGCGGGCGTGAGCGAGGCCCGGCGGATCGTGGAAAGCGGTTACGACCGCGTGGCGGAGCGGTACCTCGAATGGAGCGCGCGGATCCCCGACGACCCGCGGCTGCGGTTCCTGGGCGAGCTGACCGGACGGCTCGCCGGCGGCGCCCGCGTCCTCGACCTCGGCTGCGGCGCCGGAGTGCCGTGCACCGCCGCGCTCGCCGAGGAGCACGACGTGCTCGGCGTCGACGTCTCCGCGACGCAACTGGACCTCGCGCGGCGGAACGTCCCCGGCGCGCGGTTCGAGCGGGCCGACATGACCGGACTGTCCTTTCCGGACGGCAGCTTCGACGCGGTGACGGCGTTCTATTCGGTCCTGCACGTGCCCCGGGAGGGCCGGCGACGTTCCACTGGGTGCTCGGCCGGCGCTGAGCGCGGGGCCTGCCGGGGCGGCGGCGGGCGGACGGGCCGCCCCGGCAGGCGTTCACGGGGTCAGAGCGCCAGGCTCTTGACCGCTCGGCGAGCGCGGGTCAGGTCGGGCTCGGATATCGCTCACGGCGCTCCTGCGTATCGCGAATTGCCGGACCCGATGATCGTTCGCGGGTCCGGAGAGGGGCCGACTCTATGACATCCGCGGGCGGTTTCCCAGCCCGTTCCCCCGATTTTCGCAATTGCGGAAAACTCTTGCCGTTGCCGCCGGGGATCCGAAAACAAACCGCCCGTCCGGCTACTGTGGAACCATCGTCGGTGTCCGGTTTTTCCTTGTGGTGCTCGAAACCTGCCCCGGTGTGAGCGTGGCCGGCGCGTGTGGCATCCTCTCGCGATCGACCGGATGGTTTCGCCGAGGAAAGCGCGAGGTGACCGCCTTGTACGGACGTGACGTGGCCGAATGGCAAAAGATGATCGCGGCGGGCAAGGCGATTCTGATCGCCCGCGCGGTCGCGGACAGGACGACTTCGTACGGCGAATTCGCCGCTGCGTTGTCCCGGCGCACCGGGGTCGCCGGATTCGACTTCACCACCGGCGCGGGCCGCGCGAGCATGGCCTGCCTGCTCGACCGCATCTCCGAAGCCGGGTTCGAGGAATCGGGCGGGCGGCTGCTCGGGGCGCTCGTCCGGCACCTCGGCGCCGACGACGCCGGGCCCGGGTTCTACCGGCTCGCGAGCCAACGCGGCTTGGCGGTGCCGCGCACCCGCGGCGGACGTCAGCTGTTCTGGGCCCAGCACGTGCGGGAGCTGCACGAGCACTTCGCCGGCGTCGGCCGGCACTCCGCGGCGGGGTGAGGCTGTCCCCGAAGCCGGCGCGGCAGCCGCGCCGGCTTCGGGGCGGCTAGCGGGACAGCACCGCAGTCAGGACACGCGCCAGCTCGGCGGCCGGGGCCTCGACCGGACCCCGCGCGCGCCACGCGACGATGCCGTCGGGACGGACCAGTACCGTCCCACCCGCCGACAGGCCGTGCCGCGTGGCGAACACGGCGTCGTCGAGCACGTGGCAGTCCAGGCGGACGCCCAGCTCCGCCGCGACGTCCGCGGCCGCCGGCTGCCACCGCGAGCCGTCCGCGGCGCAGAGCAGCACCCACGAACGCCCGAACAGGTCGACGGTGGACTGCAGGCCCGGTGCGCGGAAGCCCGGCCGTCCGGTCGGCGCGTGCACGTCTTCGACGCGCTCGCCGTCGTCCGGGCCCTCCGCGAGCACCGCCGTCGAGCGGTAGCGGAACCCGAGCGCGATGCCCAGCGGGTCCTCGGGCTTCGACAGGCCCGAGACGTCGAGCTCGGGGTGCATCCGCGCCTTCATGTTGTGCAGCGAGGTGTCGATGACCATCCGCGCGATCGGCCGGCGCTCGGCTTCGTAGGTGTCGAGCAGCCCTTCGCCCGCTTCACCGCGCAGCACCGCGGCGAGCTTCCACGCGATGTCCGCGGCGTCGCCGATGGCGGTGTTGCCGCCCATCCCGCCGGTCGGCGGCGTCACCTTCGCCGCGTCGCCGATCAGGAAGACCCGCCCGGACCGGAACCGGTCGGCGAGCCGCGCGGCGATCTCCCACGAGCCGGTCCAGACGATCTCCGGCGCCAGCCCGGGCAGGTCGGTGGCGGCGCGGATCATCGCGACGAGCCGCTCGGGCGGGAAGCCGGCCGGGCTCTCGCCACGTTCCGGGTGGTAGTCCGGCGCGAAGACGTACCGGTGCGGCACGTCGGTGTTGGTCAGCGCGGCGGTGAAGTCCGGGTGCTGCAGGTAGAACAGGTCGGTGACGCCCGCGAGGACCCGGTCGCCGAGATCGGCGTCGAACACGACGCCGAGGCAGTGGCTCAGCGCGTCCAAGCCCGTGGTCCCGATGCCGAGCCGCTGCCGGATCCCGCTGCGGCCGCCGTCGGCGGCGACGACGTAGTCCGCGTGCACCACCGTCTCCTCGCCGGAGTCGCGGTGGCGCAGCGTCGCGGTGACGCCGCCGTCGCCGGGGACCAGGTCGGTCAGTTCGGTCCGGAACCGCACCCGCGCGCCCGCCTTTTCCGCGTGTGCCAGCAGGATCGGCTCCACGACGTCCTGCCCGGCCATGCCGGCCGGCAGGGTCGTCGCGGCCGAGACGTCGAACTCGCTGCCGTCGTCGACGATCCGGTGCAGCACCCGGCCGGCCAGGCTGGTCGCGACGGTGATCCGCAGTCCCTGCGACGCGCGGGGGCTCGCCGCCCGCACCTCGTGGTCGATTCCCGCCCAGTGGAACAACTCCATCGTGCGCCAGTTCTGCCCGGCGGCGCGTGAATGCACCGACGTCCCGGCGTGCCGCTCGACGGTCAGCACGTCCACCCCCGCCTGCGCCAGGAACAGTGACGCGGACAACCCGCCCAGCCCGGCCCCGACGACCAGCACCTGAACCCGCTCGGTCATGACTACCTCCCAGCCCGTGAATCTCCCTGTGTGAGTATCTTAGATACAGAGAGATTTGCTTGGCAAGGCGAGGGGTATCCCAGGACGTGGGAGCTGTTGGGTGGGCCGTTCGGCCCAAGTAGCTTCGGCCGGGTAGTCCTCCATGAAACCCCTTGAGCCGCAAGGAGAACCGATGAGCGCGGACGACACCTCGGCGTGGTCCTTCGAGACCAGGCAGATCCACGCGGGCGCCGCGCCGGACCCGGCCACGGGGGCGCGGGCGACGCCGATCTACCAGACGACGTCGTACGTCTTCCGCGACAGCCAGCACGGCGCCGACCTGTTCAGCCTCGCCGAGCCCGGCAACATCTACACGCGGATCATGAACCCGACCCAGGACGTGCTGGAGCAGCGGGTCGCCGCGCTGGAAGGCGGTGTCGCGGCACTGGCGTTCGCGTCCGGCTCGGCCGCGACCACGGCGGCGATCCTGAACCTCGCCGGCGCGGGCGACCACTTCGTCTCGAGCCCGTCGCTCTACGGCGGCACCTACAACCTCTTCCACTACACGCTGCCGAAGCTCGGCATCGAGGTCACTTTCATCGACGACCAGGACGACCTCGACCAGTGGCGTGCCGCGGTCCGGCCGAACACGAAGTTCTTCTTCGGCGAGACCCTGGCCAACCCCGGCAGCAACGTCCTCGACATCCGCGCGGTCGCCGACGTCGCGCACGAAGCCGGCGTCCCGCTGCTCGTCGACAACACCATCCCGACGCCGTACCTGGTGCGCCCGATCGAGCACGGCGCCGACGTCGTCATCCACTCGGCGACGAAGTACCTCGGCGGCCACGGCACGACGATCGCCGGCGTGCTGGTCGACGGCGGCACGTTCGACTTCGGCCAGGACCCGGCGAAGTTCCCGGGCTTCACCGAGCCGGACCCGAGCTACCACGGCCTGAAGTACTGGGAGGCGCTCGGCCCGGGCGCGTTCGCGGCGAAGGCGCGCGTCCAGCTGCTGCGCGACACCGGTGCGGCGATCGCGCCGCTGAACAGCTTCCTGATCCTGCAGGGCATCGAGACGCTGTCGCTGCGCATCGAGCGGCACGTGCAGAACGCGCAGGCGCTGGCCGAGTGGCTCGAGCAGCGCGACGAGGTCGAGAAGGTCTACTACGCCGGCCTGCCGTCGAGCCCGTTCCACGCCGCGGCGCAGAAGTACCTGCCGCGCGGCGCGGGCGCGGTCCTGTCGTTCGACCTGCGCGGCGGCGTCGACGCGGGCCGGAAGTTCGTCGACGGCACCGAGCTGCACAGCCAGCTGGTGAACCTCGGCGACGTCCGCAGCCTGATCGTGCACCCGGCGTCGACCACGCACAGCCAGCTCACCCCGGAGGAGCAGCTGGCCAGCGGTGTCACGCCCGGGCTGGTCCGGCTCGCCGTCGGGCTGGAGGGGATCGAGGACCTCAAGGCCGACCTGGAAGCCGGATTCCGGGCGGCCAAGGCAGCACTGTGACGGCTGGGCCCGTCACCGGCGCCTGGCGGATCGGGGATCCGCCGGGCCGCCGGAAGTTCGTCACCGCCTCCGGCGCGTTCGCGCTGGAGGCCGGTGGCGTCCTGCCGGAGTTAACGATCGCTTACGAAACTTGGGGGTCACTGAACTCCGACGCGTCCAACGCGGTCCTCGTCGAGCACGCGCTGACCGGCGACAGCCACGCCGCGGGCCCCGCCGAGCCGGGACACTCGAGCGCGGGCTGGTGGGACGGGCTGATCGGGCCGGGCAAGGCCCTGGACACGAACGAGTACTTCGTCGTGGTCCCGAACGTGCTGGGCGGCTGCCAGGGCTCGACCGGGCCGTCGTCACCCGGCCCGGACGGGACGCCGTGGGGCAGCCGGTTCCCCGTCGTGACGGTGCGGGACCAGGTCGCGGCCGAGGCATTGCTGGCGGACGCGCTGGGCGTCGCGCGCTGGGCGGCCGTCGTCGGCGGGTCCATGGGCGGGATGCGCGCGCTGGAGTGGGCGGTGTCGCTGCCCTCGCGCGTGGCGGCGGTGCTGGTGCTGGCGTCGGCCGCGCGGGCCTCGGCCGAGCAGATCGCGTGGGCGTCGCCGCAGCTGCACGCGATCCGCAGCGACCCGTTCTTCCACGGCGGCGACTACTACGCGGCGCCGGAGGGCCCCTTCCAGGGCCTCGGCATCGCGCGGCGGATCGCGCACGTCACCTACCGCAGCGAACCGGAGCTGGCCCAGCGGTTCGGCCGGACCCACCAGGGCGACGAGGACCCGTTGCGCGGCGGCCGGTTCGCCGTCGAGTCCTATTTGGACCACCACGCGGGCAAGCTGGCGCGCCGCTTCGACGCGAACAGCTACCTGGTGCTGACGGAGTCGATGAACACCCACGACGTCGGCCGCGGCCGCGGCGGCGTGGCGGCCGCACTGGGCCGGGTGACCGCTCGATCGGTGATAGGGGGCGTCGACAGCGACCGGCTCTACCCGCTGTACCAGTCGGCGGAGATCGCGGCCGGCATCGCCGGGACGCCGGAGCCGTCGGTCGTGTCGTCGCCGTACGGCCACGATTCGTTCCTGATCGAAACCGGGCAGATCTCGGCCCTGGTGAAGCACCTGCTGGGCTGATCGCCCGGTTCAGGGGCCCCTAGTCGGAGACGGCTTCGGAGATCCAGGGCGCCACCGGCAGGTCGCGGTCGAGGCACTCCACCGAAAGCCGGATGGTCCAGCGCAGCGCCTGCAGGACGAGGCTGTCGACCTCGTCCGGCGCCGCGTTCGCGAGGGCGATCTCGACCTGCTCCTGCGCGGCTTCGGTGTTGCCGTGCACCTCCGCGAGCAGCGTCCGGACCGCGGTCCGGACCGGCGGGTCGGCCTGGTCGATCGAGACCTCTTCGCCGTCTTCGTCGAACACCTGGACCTTCACCGGGGCACTGCCGCCGTCGCCGAGGGTGGACACCATCGCGCTGCACTCGCCGAAGAGCAGCAGCATCAGGGCCTTCGTTTCGTCCGCGCGGGCCTGCGGCTCGGCGGCCGACGGGGCGACCTCGCCCAGCGCTTCGGCGTCGTCGCCGAGGCTCAGCGCGGTCAACGCGCGCTGGGCCTTCTCGACGAGCCGGCGCTCCTGCTCGCTCCAATCCGGGTCCACGTGCCCCATCAAACACCAGCGACGGCCCTCGTGGGGATACCTTGATCCGCGGGTGGTCATCCCGCCGCGCGGAGGGCACCCAGCGCGAGCCGGCAGAGCAGTTCGGCGAGTTCGCCGTCACCGAGATGGCGGTTGTACGGCGTCGAGTTGATCAATCCGAACACGGCGTGTGCCGCCGACCGCGCCTGCAGTTCCCCCAGCTCCGGGAGGGCTTCGCGGATCACCCGCACCCACACCTCGACGTACTGCCGTTGCAGCGCGCGCACCTGCTTGCGGTCGGTGTCGGTGAGGTTCGCGAGGTTGCGCTCCTGAACGGTGATCAGGGCCGGGTGCGAGAGCGCGAAGCCGACGTGGAACGCCACCAGCCCGGCCAGCGTGTCGTCCGGGTCGACCGGGCGGCTCGCCCACTCCGTGCCGCCGTCGAGCAGGTACCGGCTGATCGAGTTGAGCATCTCGCCGAGGATCGCGTCCTTGCTGCGGAAGTGCCGGTAGAGCGCGGGCCCGGAGATGCCCACGGCGGCCCCGATGTCGTCGATGCCGACGCCGTGGAAGCCGTGGTGGGCGAACAGCTCGGCGGCCGCGGACAGGATCTGTTCGCGTCTGTTCGCCTTCTCGCCGTTGACGAGAGGGATGGAGTTGGCCGGCATCCAGCCATATTAGAGCGGCAGGTTAGCGAGCGCTAACACCGAGCGGTGATCGGGCCGCTCCGGAGCGGCCGCGCCGGTGCGCGGGGCTGCTGTCACCCGGCAGTGCGGGAGCCGGGGCCGCGCGTTCGCGTCACGCCCTGGAAAGGGCGGTTAACCCGCGCTTACCGCGGTTTCATCCTTCCGGTGTGGGCCGAGTGGGTACCTACCGGTAACTAGGGGTTCCTCGTGGGGCTTCCACCTGCTGTGCTATTTGCGTCGGCCCTGTCACAAAGGAGTGACCCATGGCTGTTCCCACCCGTAAGTTCCGGCGATCCCTCCTACGGTTGAGTACGGCCCTGGGGGCCGTTGTCCTTGCTTCTCTCGGCGTCACGGGCCTCGCCCAGGCCGCCGGGACCGTCTACGCCGCGGTCGGCGACTCCTACTCCTCGGGGGTCGGAGCCGGCAGCTACGGCAGTTCCGGGAGCTGCTACCGCAGCTCGAAGGCCTATCCGCAGCTGTGGGCGAACGCCCACAGCGGAACCTCGTTCACGTTCCTGGCGTGCTCCGGTGCCCGCACCGGCGACGTCATCAACCAGGCGAACTCGATCCCCGCCTCGGCCACGCTCGTCACGGTGACCGTCGGCGGGAACGACGCCGGGTTCAGCGACGTGATCCAGACCTGCACGCTGGGCAGTGACTCCGACTGCGTGAACCGCGTCAACACGGCGAAGACCTACGTCGCCAACACGCTGCCGCCACTGCTGACCAACACCTACAACGCCATCAAGGCCAAGGCGCCGGGCGCCCGGCTCGTCGTCCTGTCCTACCCGCGCTTCTACACCGTGCCCGGCTCCTGCTGGGTCGGGCTGAGCGACACCAAGCGCACCGCGATCAACTCGGGCGCCGACGCGCTCGCGTCGGTCATCCAGCAGCGCGCGGCGTCGGCGGGGGCGACGTTCGTCGACGTCCGGCCGTCGTTCGTCGGCCACAACATCTGCTCCTCGGCCGACGACTACCTGCACAGCCTCACCTGGCCGGTGATCGAGTCCTATCACCCGACCGTGGCCGGCCAGTCCGGCGGCTACTACGCCCCGCTGCGGGCGGCGATCGGCTGAGCCGTTCCCGCCGGAAGCACGCTGAAGGCCACCCCGGTCCGCCGGGGTGGCCTTTTCCGCATTCCAGCGACTGGACACCCACGTTAGCGGTCGCTAACATCGAGCCGGAGGTTAACGACCGCTAACGTCGAGGGAGCCCATGGACACGCCGGCACTGGGGACTGCGGCGTCCCCGGACAGCGAGGCCTACGCCCGCAACGCGACATCGCACGCGGAGCTGGTCGAGGACCTCCGCAAACGTTTGGCGAGCGCCCGGCTCGGCGGCCCGGAGAAGGCGCGCACGCGGCACGTCGACCGGGGCAAGCTGCTCCCGCGCGACCGCGTCGACACGCTGCTCGACCCGGGCTCGCCGTTCCTGGAGCTCTCGCCACTGGCCGCGAACGGACTGTACGACGACGAGGCGCCGTCCGCCGGGATCATCACCGGAGTGGGGCGGGTCGCCGGGCGCGAGTGCGTGGTCGTCGCCAACGACGCCACCGTCAAGGGCGGCACCTACTACCCCATGACGGTGAAGAAGCACCTGCGCGCCCAGGAGGTCGCGCTGCACAACAACCTGCCGTGCGTCTACCTGGTGGACTCCGGCGGCGCGTTCCTGCCCAGGCAGGACGAGGTCTTCCCGGATCGTGAACACTTCGGCCGGATCTTCTACAACCAGGCGACGATGTCCGCGCGCGGCATCCCGCAGATCGCCGCCGTGCTCGGCTCCTGTACCGCCGGCGGCGCGTACGTCCCGGCGATGAGCGACGAAGCCGTCATCGTCCGGAACCAGGGCACGATCTTCCTCGGCGGCCCGCCGCTGGTGAAGGCGGCGACCGGCGAGGTCGTGACGGCCGAAGAACTGGGCGGCGGGGACGTCCACGCGCGCCAGTCCGGCGTCACCGACCACCTGGCCGACGACGACGCGCACGCGCTGCGGATCGTCCGGCAGATCGTCTCGACGCTCGGGCCGCGCACGCCGCGGCCGTGGGACGTCCTGCCGACCGAAGCACCCGCCGTCGACCCGGCCGAGCTGTACGGTGTCGTGCCCACCGACCCGCGCGTGCCCTACGACGTGCGCGAGGTGATCGCCCGGATCGTCGACGGCAGCCGGTTCGGCGAGTTCAAGAAGGAGTACGGCGCCACGCTGGTCACCGGGTTCGCCCGGATCCACGGCCACCCGGTCGGCATCATCGCGAACAACGGCGTGCTGTTCGCCGAGTCCGCGATGAAGGGCGCGCACTTCATCGAACTGTGCGACAAGCGCTCGATCCCGCTGCTGTTCCTGCAGAACATCACCGGCTTCATGGTCGGGCGCGCGTACGAAGCCGGCGGCATCGCCAAGCACGGCGCGAAGATGGTCACCGCCGTGGCGTGCGCGCGCGTGCCGAAGTTGACGGTCGTTATCGGCGGCTCGTTCGGTGCCGGCAACTACTCGATGTGCGGCCGGGCCTACTCGCCCCGGTTCCTCTGGATGTGGCCGAACGCGCGGATCTCGGTGATGGGCGGCGAGCAGGCGGCTTCGGTGCTGTCGACCGTCCGCCGTGACGCCGTCGAGGCCCGCGGCGGCGAGTGGTCGGCCGAGGACGAAGAGGCGTTCAAGGACCCGATCCGCGAGCAGTACGAGGCGCAGGGCAGCCCGTACTACTCCACCGCACGGTTGTGGGACGACGGCGTCATCGACCCGGCGGACACCCGCACGGTCCTCGGCCTCGCCCTCTCGGCCGCGGCGAACGCACCCCTTGGTGAAGTCAACTACGGCGTCTTCCGGATGTGATGATGTTCGATTCAGTGCTGGTCGCCAATCGGGGCGAGATCGCGGTCCGGGTCATCCGCACGCTGCGGGCCCTCGGCATCCGCGCGGTCGCGGTGTACAGCGACGCGGACGCCGACGCCCGGCACGTCCGCGAGGCGCACACGGCGGTGCGCATCGGCCCGGCGGAAGCGGCGAAGAGCTACCTGAACATCTCCGCGATCGTCGACGCCGCGGTGTCGACCGGGGCGCAGGCCGTGCACCCCGGTTACGGCTTCCTCGCGGAGAACGCCGAGTTCGCGCGCGCCTGCGAGGCCGCCGGGCTGGTGTTCATCGGCCCGCCGGTGGCCGCGATCGACGCCATGGGCGACAAGATCCGCGCCAAGGCCACGGTGTCGAAGGCCGGCGTCCCGGTCGTGCCCGGTACGTCCGATGTGGACATTCCCGCGGGCGGCTTCGCCGAAGCCGCCGAGAAGGTGGGGTATCCGCTGCTGCTCAAGCCGTCGGCCGGCGGTGGCGGCAAGGGCATGCGGCTGGTGCACGTGCCCGAGGAGCTGGACGCGGCGATCGAGTCCGCGCGGCGCGAGGCCAAGGGGTCCTTCGGCGACGACACGCTGCTGGTGGAACGGTTCGTCACCACACCGCGGCACATCGAGATCCAGGTGCTCGCCGACACGCACGGCAACGTCCTGCACCTCGGCGAGCGCGAGTGCAGCCTGCAGCGGCGGCACCAGAAGATCATCGAGGAAGCGCCGTCGGTGCTGCTGGACGAGGCCACCCGCGACAAGATGGGCTCGGCGGCGGCCGAGGCCGCGCGCTCGGTCGGGTACGTCGGCGCGGGCACCGTCGAGTTCATCATGTCGGCGAAGAACCCGGACGAGTTCTTCTTCATGGAGATGAACACCCGGCTGCAGGTCGAGCACCCGGTCACCGAACTGGTCACCGGCCTCGACCTGGTCGAGTGGCAGGTCCGCGTCGCGGCCGGGGAACCGCTTGCGCTCAAGCAGGACGACATCGTCCTCAATGGACACGCCGTCGAAGCGCGCGTGTACGCCGAGGATCCGGCGCGCGGGTTCATCCCGACCGGCGGGACGGTCCTGGCGGTGCACGAGCCGACCGGGGACGGCGTCCGCGTCGACTCGTGGATGACGCCGGGTGCGGTCGTCGGCTCGAACTACGACCCGATGCTGGCCAAGGTGATCGCCTGGGGCCCGGACCGCGCCTCGGCGCTGCACCGGCTCGACCTGGCGCTGGCCGACACGGCGTTGCTGGGCGTCGGCACGAACACCGCGTTCCTGCGCGCGCTGCTGGGCGACGCCGACGTCCGCGCCGGCCGGCTCGACACCGAGCTCGTCGACCGGCGGCTGGCCGAGCTCGTTTCCCCGGACGTGCCCGCGGAGTTCTTCGTCGCGGCCGCGCTGGACCGGTTCCTGGAGCTGCAGCCGGCCGGGCCGGTCGTGGACCCGTGGGACGTGCCGGACGGCTGGCGGATGGGCGGCTCCGGTGGGGTGACGTTCCGCCTGAAGTCCGGCCCGGCCCGCGCGGTGGTCCGGGTGCAGGGCACGCCGTCCGATGCGACGGTGTTCGTCGGCGACGACGACCCGGTGCGGGTCTCGGCCCGGCGTGACGGCGAAGTGCTTGAGATCCGGCACGCCGGCGGGTTCCACCGCTACCGCCAGGCCTGCGGTCCGGAAAGGACGGTCTGGCTGTCCCGCGACGGGCTGAGCTTCCCCTTCGGGGAGCAGGAGTTCGTGCTGGCATCCCGCGGCGAGGCCGCCGGCGCGGGCCCGGTCACCAGCCCGATGCCGGGCACCGTGCTCGTGGTCAAGGTCGCGGCGGGCGACGTCGTGAAGGCCGGGACGCCGTTGCTGGTCGTCGAGGCGATGAAGATGGAGCACACGGTCACCGCGCCGATCGACGGCGTGGTCAGCGAACTCCCCGTCCGGACCGGCCAGCAGGTCGCGCTGGACGAGACCCTTGCCGTAGTAACCCCTCAAGAGGAGCAGCAGTGATCGACTTCCGCCTGGACGAGGAGTACGACTCGCTCCGCAAGACCGTCGAAGACTTCGCGCACGCCGAGGTCGCCCCGGTGATCGGCGAGCTCTACGAGAAGGAAGAATTCCCGTACGCGATCGTCGCGAAGATGGGGGAGATGGGCCTGTTCGGCCTGCCGTTCCCCGAAGAGTTCGGCGGCATGGGCGGTGACTACTTCGCGCTGTGCCTGGCGCTGGAGGAGCTGGCCCGGGTCGACTCGTCGGTCGCGATCACCCTGGAGGCCGGCGTTTCCCTCGGCGCGATGCCGATCTTCCGCTTCGGAACGCAGGAACAGAAGGAAGAGTGGCTCCCCGCGCTGTGCGAGGGGACCGCGCTGGGCGGCTTCGGCCTGACCGAGCCGGGTGGCGGTTCGGACGCGGGGGCGACGCGCACGCGGGCCTCTTTGGACGGTGACGAATGGGTCGTCAACGGCAGCAAGGCGTTCATCACGAACTCGGGCACGGACATCACCCGGTTCGTCACGGCCACCGCCGTCACCGACGTGATGGAGAACGGCCGCAAGGAGATCTCGGCGATCCTCATCCCGTCCGGCACGCCGGGCTTCGCGGTGGCGCCTAAGTACTCGAAGGTCGGCTGGAACTGCTCGGACACCCACGAACTGTCCTTTTCGGACGTCCGGGTCCCGGCGGAGAACCTGGTCGGCGTGCGCGGCCGCGGGTACGCGCAGTTCCTGTCCATTCTGGACGAAGGCCGGGTCGCTATCGCCGCCGTCTCGGTGGGTCTGGCGCAGGGCTGCGTCGACGAGTGCCTCAAGTACGTGAAGGACCGCGTCGCGTTCGGCAAGCGGATCGGGGAGTACCAGGCGATCCAGTTCAAGATCGCCGACATGGAGATCCGCACGCACACCGCGCGCCTGGCGTACTACCAGGCGGCGTCGAAGATGCTGCGCGGCGAGCCGTTCAAGAAGGAAGCGTCGATCGCGAAGCTGGTGGCCTCCAACGCGGCCATGGACAACGCGCGCGACGCCACGCAGATCTTCGGCGGCTACGGGTTCATGAACGAGTTCCCGGTGGGGCGCTTCTACCGGGACGCGAAGATCCTGGAGATCGGCGAGGGGACCAGCGAGGTCCAGAAGATGCTGATCTCGCGCCACCTCGGCGTGGCCTGACAGGCGAGGAGGGGCACCTCCGCCGGAGGTGCCCCTCGTTCGTCATTGCGGCTGTTGCTGCTTCTTGTCTTCCTCGGCCCACGCGGCTTCCGCCTGCATCTGGATGTCGGTGAGGCCGCGGTCGACCTGCACGATGTCCTTGCCCGCCCAGCCGACGAAGTTCTTCGAGCTCTTCGCGTCGGAAAGCGCCTTCAGCATCGGGTAGTAGTCCGGGTGCTTGGCCTTCAGCCAGTCGTCGACGAACTTCATCTTCTTGTAGCTGTCGCCGAACTTCGTCTTCAGCCAGTCTTCGTGCTTCTTGATCGTCGAGATGTCCTGGTCGCTCAGGTGCGACTTCGGCGGCGTCGGCTTCGGCGCGGGCGCCGGGGGCGGCAGCGGGCGCGAGAAGTTCGGCGTGGTGCCGTCGCCCGGCGGCCGGGTGCTCGGCGTGGCGCCACCACCCGGGCCGTCGTGGGTGACGGCGGTGCCCGGCGGGGGCAGCGGCCGCGAGAAGTTCGGGGTCGTGCCGTCGCCCGGCGGTCGCGTGCTGGGCGTGGCGCCGCCACCGGGGCCGTCGTGGGTGACGGCGGTGCCCGGCGGCTTCGGCAGCGGCCGCGAGAAGTTCGGCACCCCGCCACCGTGCGGCGGCAGGTTCGACAGCTCGTGCCCCGCGCCCGAGGAGCCCGGCTTCCCCTTGACCAGCTTCGACAGCCCGGTGAGGCGGGCCAGCGTGCGGCCGGCGTAGGCGACGACCTTGGCGAGCTTCGCCATCATCGCCGCGACCTGCACCGAGACGGTCGCGACGCACTTGGTCACCCCGACGGCGATCGACGCGCCGAAGGTGGGGATGGCGAGTGCGAGCGCGATCAGCATCGTGGAGATGATGTCGCCGAGGATCGTCGTGATGATGTCGCGCAGCAGCGAGCGGACCGCGCCGATCAGCGCCCCGGTGGTCTCGACCATGTAGCCGGCGACGTCGGCCGCCTTGGCGTTGGCGTCGATCCAGCCCTTCCGGTCGTTGATCGACTTGATGAAGCTGTCGTAGCCCTTGCCCTGCCACTGGGTGATCGTCGCCTGGAGCGTCTTGTCGAGCTCCTCGCCGGTGTTGCGCAGCGACTCGCCGATCTTGTGCAGCTCGTTGGCGACCTTCGTGACCTCGGACGGGTTGCCCGCGACCTGGTCCAGCGGCCACTTCAGGAACGAGACGTGCTCGATCAGCCAGCCCAGTCCCGCCGCGATGAGCTTCGCCAGCGGGTCCATGGCGAACGCGACGGTGTCGAGGACGGCGCTGATGACGTTGATGCCCAGCTCGACGCTGACGGCCGCGAGGTCGCCGCCGTGCTCGGTCTGGACCTTGCCGATCGAGTCGCCGACCTGCTTCCAGCTGTCGAAGACGCCGGCGCCGGTCGTCGAGTTCGACGCCGTGATGGGAACGGTCACTTGCCCAGCTCCGTCTCGAAGGTGCTCAAACCCTTGGCCGTGTTCGAGTCGTGGGTCGCGTACGTGTCGGCGGCCTTCTTCAGGTCTTCGGCGGACTTGCCGATGTCGCCGACCAGGTTCTTGATCTCGCCGGTGATCACGCCCATCGTGATGCGTGAGGGCACGGCGAGGACCTGCGCGAGCAGGATGCCGAACGCGGCGTTGTCGAACCCGTTGGCGGCCTGCATCCGGTTCGCGGCGTCCTGCACCGCCGGCTGCGTCTTGCCCGACAGGAACTCGCTGAACTTCTGCAGCTCGGCCGGGTCGACCGAGAAACCTGCTCCGGAAACCACTGGTCCTCCTCCGTCCTACCAGGGGTTGCTTTCACCGTCGTCCTCGTCCGGCGCGGGCCGGGGACGACGACGCGGCTGGCCGTGCTGCGGGGGCTGCGGCGGGCCGGGTGGCGGCCGGTGCGGGGGTGCCGGCGGCCGCGGCGGCCGGTCCTCGGCTTCCTGCTCCGGCATGAAGACGTCGCTCTTGCCCGGCGGCGGCGTTCCCGGCTCCGGTTCGGGGGCCGGCAGGAACTCGTCGAGCAGCTCGCGGGCGGCCGAGCTCTCGCCGACCATGCCGCTGAACGCGTCGGCGACCTCGGCCGAGACCTTCTGCTGCGCCCGGCCGATCAGCTGCAGGACCTGGGCGGAAAGGGCTTGCGGGGGCCGTTCGTACGCGCGGGGGCCGAACCGGAGGTCCTGCAGCACGCCGCTCGGGCCCACGGTCACCGTGACCGCCCCGTCGGGCGACTGCACGGTGGCGACGGCGGAACGCAGTTTCTCCTGCGCGGCCGCGGCTTTCGCCTGGATTTCCTCGAGTTCGACGGTGAACGCGGCCAGCGGATCACCGGCGGGTCCTGACTGTGTCACTTTGTCCTCGTCGCGAGAGAGGTGGGGAACGGGAGAAGTCAATCAGCGCTGCCTGAACTCCGGATGACACGCACCGAGCCACCGGCTGAACGAGGTCGCCGCCACCTGCTGGACACCAATACTTATACCGGTATAGTTATCGACATGGTCGAGATCAAAACCGAAACCGAGCTGGCGGTCATGCGCGAAGCCGGGCGGGTCGTGGCGAAGACGCTGGACACGGTCAAGGAGGCCGCCGCGATCGGCGTCTCCCTGCGCGAACTGGACGAGATCGCCGCGCAGGTGATCAGCGAAGCCGGCGCCAAGCCGTCGTTCCTGCACTACCAGCCGCGGTCCGCGCCGACGCCCTACCCGGGGGTCATCTGCGCCAGCGTCAACGACGTCGTCGTGCACGGCATCCCGACGGCGTACCGCATCCAGGACGGCGACCTCGTCAGCATCGACTGTGGCGCGATCGTCGACGGCTGGAACGGCGACGCCGCGATCAGCTTCGTCGTCGGGAACGCCGACCCCGCCGATCTATCACTGATAGAGGCGACCGAGCGTGCGCTCGCCGCCGGCATCGCGGCCGCGCAACCGGGCGCGAAGCTCGGCGACATCTCGTCCGCGATCGGCGCCGCCGGCCGCGCGTCCGGCTACGGCATGCTGGAGGACCACGGCGGTCACGGCATCGGCCGCGCGATGCACGAGGACCCGCACCTGCCGAACGAGGGCCGCGCGGGCCGCGGGATGCGGCTCAAGCCGGGACTCGCGCTGGCGATCGAGCCGATGCTCACCCGCGGCGGCGACGCCTACCGGCACGCCGAGGACGGCTGGTCGCTGCTCACCGTCGACGGCAGCCGCGCCGCGCACGTCGAGCACACCATCGCCATCACCGAAGACGGCCCGCGGGTGCTCACCGTGCGGTAGACAGAGGAGATGGACAACATCGTCATCCGATCGGGTGACTCTGGGGACGCTGACACGCTGCTGCGCTTCTTCGACGAAGCCGTGGAATGGCTGGTGGCGCGCGGCAGCTCGAAGCAGTGGGGAACCGAACCGTGGAGCCGTGTCCCCACGCGTGTCGAACGGGTCAAGACGATGGCCGCGGACCCGGGGTTGCGCATCGCGGTCGTCGACGGCGAGGCCGCCGGCGCGCTGATCGTCTCGGAGGAGCGCGATCCGCACGTCCCGGCGGTTAACGAGCGTGAACTGTATGTCCGATTGCTGATCACGTCCCGGCGGTTCACCGGGCGGCGCGTCGGCGGACGCCTGGTCGAGTACGCGCTCGACGAGGCGCGGCGGCGCGGCATCGACCTCGTGCGCGTCGACTGCTGGGCCGGCGGCGACGGCGAGCTGCAGCGGTACTACGAGAGCCAGGGGTTTTCGCCGACCGTGCAGTTCACCGTCGACGACTGGGTCGGTCAGGTGCTGGAACAACGCGTGGGGTAGCGCGACGCGGCGGGACGGGCGACACTGTTGACGCGGTGCCAACAGACGAAGGAGTCGCCATGGCCGAGGAGCTCGCGGGCAAGGTCGTCGTCATCACCGGCGGCGGGCAGGGGATCGGCGCGGCGACCGCGTCGGCGCTGTCCCGGCTGGGCGCGAAGGTGGTGATCGGCGACCTCGACCAGGTCCGAGCCGAAAAGACCGCCGGCGAGCTGGGCGCCGACGCGCTGCCGCTGGACGTCACCGACATCCGCGGCTTCACGGAGTTCCTCGACGAGGTCGAACGCCGGCACGGCCGGATCGACGTGCTGATCAACAACGCCGGCATCATGCCGCTGGGCGAGCTCGAGTCGGAGACCGACGCGATGACCCGGCGCCAGCTGGAGATCAACCTGCACGCCGTCATCCACGGCACCCGCGAGGCGGTGAAGCGGATGCGGCCGCGGCGCAGCGGGCACATCGTCAACATCGCGTCGTTCGCGGGCAAGGCCGGCTTCCCCGGCGCGGCGACGTACTGCGCGACGAAGCACGCCGTCGTCGGGCTGTCCGAGGCGGTGCACCTGGAACTGCACGGCAGCGGCGTGCACGTCTCGTGCGTGATGCCGGCGATCGTGCGGACGGAACTCGCGAGCGGCCTCGGCGAGGCGAAGCTGTTCAAGTCCTCGCGGCCGGAAGATGTGGCCGACGCCATCGTATCCACGCTGCGCAAGCCTCGTTTCGACGTCTACGTGCCCCGCTCGGTGGGCACTATGGGCAAGCTCACCCGGCTGCTCCCGCGGCGGTTCGGCGAAGCGCTCTCGCGGGCGCTCAAGGCGGACCGGCTTTTGGCTTCGGCGGCCCATTCCCCGGCCCGCGCGGCGTACGAAGAGCGAGCCGCGGAAAGCGCCCCGGGAGCGGGCGCGGAGTAACTCGGACGGCCCAGCGACTGTCCGATTTGGACGTGCTTGCCGGGTGCTTGCGGGCGTGGCCCTGTTGAGTCCGCCCGCTTCGCCCGGCAAGATTGCCTCCGAGTCCGTTTCCAGGAGGCGCGAAGAAAATGGCTTCACCACCCGCACGGCTGGCCGCCGCGGCGTCGAACGTGGTCGGCAAGGTGCTGCACGGCGGCGTCGCCGACCTGCGCCCGATGCCGCGGGTGCTGATCGACCAGGGCCCCAACCGTTCGCTGTACCGCATGACGCACAGCAGCCGCCCGGTGTCCGGGCCCCCGATCCTGCTGGTGCCACCACTGGCGGCGCCGGCGATCTGCTTCGACCTGCGCCGCGGCTGCAGCCTGCTCGAGCACCTGGTCGAGGGCGGCCGCAACGCCTACCTCGTCGACTACGGCATGGTCGCGTTCTCCGACCGCCGCCTGGGCATCGAGCACTGGATCGACGAGGTCCTGCCCCGCGCGATCCGGCGCGTGAGCGCCGACGCGGGCGGCCAGGACGTGCACCTGGTGTCGTGGTCGCTGGGTGGGATCTTCTCGCTGCTGGTGAACGCCGACCAGCCGGACCTCCCGATCGCGTCGATCACCGCGATCGGCTCACCGGTGGACTTCACGGCGATCCCGATCGTGGCCCCGTTCCGCCCCCTGGTCGACCTGACGAACGGCCACCTGCTGACCCCGATCTACCGCGCCTTCGGCGGCGCACCGTCCTATTTGGTCAGCCGAGTGTTCCGCGCAACGGGCATCAGCAAGGAGATCACGAAGCCCCTGGCGATTTTGAAGAACCTCGACGACCGGGACTACCTGGCCCAGATCGAGGCGGTCGACCACTTCATGAGCAACATGTACGCCTACCCGGGGCGCACGTTCGGCCAGCTGTACCACCGCCTGTTCCGCACGAACGACCTGGCGGAGGGCAAGGTGGACCTGAACGGCCGCATCATTTCCCTGTCGTCGGTCCGGGTACCGACGCTGGTGGTGGCGGGCGAGAACGACACAATCGCGCCGAGGCCGTCGGTGGAGCGCGTGGTGGAGCTGCTGGACAAGGCCCCGGAGGTCCGTTTCAAGACGGCCCCGGGCGGCCACTTGGGCGTCCTGACCGGCCGCAAGGCCCGCGGCACGACGTGGCGGTACCTGGACGAGTTCCTGGACGACCAGATTTCCTGAACGCGCTGAAGGCCACCCGGTCGGCGGGTGGCCTTCAGTGGTCTTACTTCAGTTCAGCTGACGTCTTCCCGAGGATCCGCCGGGCCACGATCAGCTGCTGGATCTGCTGCGTCCCCTCGAAGATGTCCAGGATTTCTCAGCTGGATTTCGCTGGTCTCGCTCATCTCGCCGTAAACGGCCTCTGAGCTGCGCTGATGCGTCTCGCTAGTTCTCGTCGTCTGTCGCTGCTCCTTGGCCTCTGACGGCCTGGAGACGGCCTGGCGAACCAGCCACACCTACCCCTGCATCCCGATACGAAGCCAGCACGCGGCCGGTGGTGCCGGGTCAAGACACGCTTCACCGTCTTGACGCGGTGCTACCGGCCGTTGTCACGATCCGGCGTCGGGATGGAGGTCCCTCACGACGGTGCGTAACGGAGATCGAGTCACGAACGAACCATATGAGACAGCCGCTCGCAGAGGAGGCCGACGTTGGCCCTGGGGACCCATGTGTCGCCGCCGCGCGGCGCTGCGCCAGGTGACCCGCTGGCGGCCGCACCGCCCGGCCGGCGGGCGAAGCGGAGCGGCAGCCCGCCGTGTCGGAAGCGGATGCGGCCGCCCAGGCGAGGGGCTACGAAGGCGACAGGCGCGCCGCCAGCGGCGGCGCGCTCTTGATCCCATAGAGCCAAGTTCGGCAGCAGACGTGGGCTCATTCCTTCGAGCTGGCCTCGTGGTCAATGCCGAAGTAGTTGACAAGCTTTGCCATGAAGTTGCTTAGCTCACCGGTTGGACTGTTATGCGCTCCCGCCTCCAAAGCTGCCGTAACAAAAGATGGCCCATGACCTGCATTGACGTCAGGGAACCACCGCTCAAGTTCGCCCACTGGAACGACGAAAATCCCAGCCTTTTCGAGGTTGCCGATCAGCCTGTTAGCTGCCAACCTCGGCTCTCCCGTAAGGCTGGCCAACCCGGCGCGTTTGATTTCCGACCATCCAGATTTATTTTTCACGGCCTTCGCAATTGCGGATGACTCGGCATCTGTAATGCTACTGTCATCTCGTCGTCGCAGGACTTCGCGGACTGCGACTTTCAATTCTCGAACGGTTGCCCCGGCTGCTCGGTTCTTCATTTCATTCAGCAATGAATCGAGGTCGGCTTCGTACAGTGCCCAGTCTTCATTGGCGGCATCAACAATATCACGCATAAGGACCTTGTCGTTTAAAAGGTCAATATCTGCGATTACGGCCGCCTGAACATCGAATGCGCGAAGTTCGCGGAGGGCTTTCGCTAAGCGGGCTTTTCCGTTGGTGTGCGTGAGGTGCAAATCGTGCTCAATTTGACCCGATAGGTGAACGTCCAAGCATGCGGAATAGAACCGACAATCCCCGTCCGACTCGCAGAGCACTACGCCGCGCTGAAATAGACCGTCGAGCATGCGTGAGTACCGCAGCAGTGGGTCGGACCAAAGGTTTGCTACCCGGGCTGCCGAAAGCGGGTTTCGCACCCTTCGGCCGGATGAGTCAATCGATAATCGAAGAATTTTTACTTCTTTTCCGCCTTTTGAATCGAGTATGCCCTCGATAACGTCGCTGCTGTGAGTAGCAACGATAACCTGACCATCGCTCGGGGTTTTCTCTACGAGGAATTTTCCTAGAAGTCTCGCCTGGGGAGGATGCAAAAACGCCTCTGGCTCATCTATGAGAACTAGGGGCATATCAGACGCGATGGTGGTCAAGAGGATTCCAACGAAGCTTTTTACTCCGTCGCCTTGCTCCTCGATAGATTGTAGCCTGGCGTAGGCTTCCATTAGCTCCCTGCTTGGTGGGAGTGTTTCTTCCTCGCTCTTCACCGAGCCGATGAGCAGCTTCTGTTGCTGTGCGAACCGGTTCAGGCAAATCTCGAACCCAAAGGCACGCTTTACCATTCCCGAGAAAGATTTTTCCAGGGCGCGATCATCCCATAGTTTGTGAATTGGTTCGAATGCTGTGGCGAGTGGGTCTCGTGCAGCTGCCGCCAACGGAATTCCGCCGCGAGCGAGCGCTTCTAGGTGAACGACCACATGGCGAGCGAGTGCACCTAGGTGTGAGTCCTGGAACCACTGAGCGCGTGCGCCATCCCTTGACAACAATTGCTGGCCATTTGGGTCGTAGATGCCAAAGTCAAAATTATTTGCTTGTGCAACCCAGGATGGTAGGTGTCTACCGATTCGACTAAACCATTCGTCAAACTTGGCTTCATCTTTTTCTCGGTCAGCCGCTATCGCCCTCAGCCAAAGCGATTGCTGAGGGTAGATAACTCCATTTAACACCGCCATATTGATCTCGCGAAGAAGGGCAGACTTGCCGGCATTGTTAGGGCCGACGACGACAGTCAGTCCTTGTATGGGTAAGTCTTCAGTGGAACCGTCCTTGAATGTTAGTTCGCGTATTCCGTACCGCAGCATACGGGTTCTCCTGAGAATGGTTTGCTTTCAATGTTATGTGAATGCCACGTCGGAATTTGGATTGAGTGAATCCTCGATTCTCTTGAGAATTGAAGGATGAATATTAACCTGATCGAGCTCTTGTCGTTTTAGCCAGGCAACTTCAGAGCTTTCGCTGCTGGTGCGCGCAACTCCACCTAATTTCTTCGCGCGAAAGCAGATCGAGAACTCTTGCCTGACTTCGCCGTCATCATAGGCGATAACGTGCTTCGGATCCGAGTATAAGCCGACCACGCCCACTATCTCGCACTCAAAACCGGTCTCCTCGCGAACCTCCCGGACCGCAGTCTCAGATAGGGTTTCGCCAAGCTCCAGTTGGCCGCCTGGGATCGAGTACAGGTTGTTGTCGGTGCGCTTGATCATCAAGATCTGGCCTTGGTCGTCCTGAATGAACACCGATACCGCTACCGCGATGCTGTTGGCCTTGGGCGCGTTTGGGTCGTTGTAGTAGTCGACTCGGGTCATGCTGCCTCCTAAAAGGTGGCTGGCTTGGCGAGGTTCCAGACTGACTCGAAGCTCTCCGAGTACGTCTCGAAGAGGTCCCCAGCGGATAGTCTCCGCAGGTGGAGGGATGGAGCGTGGGCTCCCTGGAACCCGTAAACGTGCGTGTTGATGATCATCTCGTCGTCGAACCGGAAGATCGAGTTGTAAAGCGTCGTGTTGTGGAACCGCATCTCCACCCCGTCGACGCCGATGAGGGGCCGGTAGAACGCCAGGGCGTTGCGGATGCGCGCTGCGAGCGTCCCGTCGCCCAACTGCTCTTCCTCGCCGCGCAGCGCAACGCTGTCCCCTTCGGGATCTCCGAAGACGAGCCGGATCTTCGCGCCGGCCGCTGCCTTGGCTGTGAGGTCCTTGATGAACCGCGGACGTTCCACCAGGAACAACGCCGCGTGTACCAGGATCTCGACGGTCTCCGAAGCTTCCTTGATTAGCCGGTCCCACAGCTCGACAGGGACGGCGTTGCGGTGCGGGAACACCTGCACTAGCTCGGCGGCGGCCGTCTCGGCCTTGCGCTCCGGGGCCACGGAGTCCGGCCACAGGTAGGTCTCTGACTCGCGCGCCATGGCGGCGATCTTGTGCCGGTGCTTGGGGTAGGGCGTCCGGTTCTTGGTAATCCAGCGCTCGACGGTCTTCTGATCGACCCCAACGGCCTTGGCGACCTGCTCCAACGTCAGGCCGTTGCGCAGGAGCGCGTCACGCAAGCGTTCGTTCGGCATCGCCACCCCTTGGGACGTGTAGGGACGTCTTCGACGGTACCAGGGACGTCCCGAGATGTCCCGCCACGTGGTGATCACGTCCCGCGTTTTGGCGGAGTCTGGGTGTCAGGTTGCCGGGACAGGCCCGGTGGCCAGGACACCGAGGAGGTAGGCGTGACCATAGCAACCGCCGTCCGGCCGGCTGGCTTGGACGAGCGTGCGGTACCTCGCCGACGTGCGGCGTAAGCGCGGCGTGGCATGCGCGACACGGTTCAGATCCACGTCACGGCTGATCTGCCGATTCGTGTCACGGCGCTGACGTACGCAAACCGCGCGGAAGTCCGGTTCGGCAAGGCGTTCCCGGTGGTCCTGCTCGTGGACTCCGACGCCATCGCTGTGCTGCGGAGGGAACTGGACGAGGTGAGCGCGGCACTGGACGCCGCAGCGGCACGAGGCGGAGAGCCTCCCGAAGCTACCGACTAACAGACGACACAAGGGAATTCAGCATGGCTATCGACAAGGGACACCGGTTCAACATCGGCTTCGACGACGCGTTCCCGCAGGGCTTGGTGATGGTGGGCGAAGTGTCGCCGGACAACGAGTACCAGTCGCGTGAGGATCGGGCTGTCAATCGCCCGGCGCGGCAGCGGGTGGACGAGGTGACCGGTAAGCGGCAGTGGAAAGCCACGGTCACCGATCCGGGCGAGACGCGGGCGAAGCGGGCTTCGTTCGAGATCACGCTGCTGGCTGACGTGCAGCCGGTTCCGGCTACCTCGGAGGCGCTGCCGGGTATGCGGCCGATCGAGCTGGAAGGGCTGACGGCTGAGCCGAAGGTGGCCGGGCAGGGCGAGTTCAAGTACCAGTCCTACGTCTTCCGTGCGACGGGCTTCAGGGCGGCCGGGAGTGGTTCGAAGTCGGCGCGCTCGGCCACGGCTGGCGAAGCTGCGGCCAAGGCGGCGTGAGCGGGATGAACACGTCCGGGCCGGTTCGGGATGCTGCGGCGTTCAGCGAGCTGGTCCGGGCGTGGGAGCAGGCATACCGCGACTACATGGCGGCGTGGGAGCACGGGACGCGGGTGCTCTCCCAAGGCGCATCCATGAACACGGCAAACGCAGCAGAGCGAGTATCACGGGCGTGGCACGAGTTGGCCCAGTCGCGGGGGTTGCCATGGTGGTGCGTGGCGGCTCTGGAGTCGGCGGCCGAGGGATTTGCCGAGTTGGCGCGGGATTGGGCGAGTAAGGCAGACGGTGATGGGGCTTCGGGTCGACGGGTTCGGCGTGACGTGGACGGTCGAGTCCCAGGATTCGGTGACGGTCGAGGAGACCGGGACGCATCCGGCCAGTCCACCGGTGCTGGTGGTGACCGGGTCAACGTCGGTGGTGTCCCTGGCCGTGCCCGGGGAGCCGGACGCGTGGCCGGCCTGCGTGGCGTTCCTGCACCGGCTCCGGGACGGGGTCGAGGAGCTGGCGGCGCTGCTGACGGTCCGCGCGGCGGCTCCGGCCGAGCGTGATGGGGGCGGCGAAGGTGGCTCCGGTTGAGGGTCGGCGGCCTCAAACGCTGAGCGAAGCGCGCGACGACGCATTGGCAGACGCTCTGAGGTAGGGCCGCGTTGATTTCACTTTGTTGGCCTTGAGAGATACGCAGACCGCGCGGGCGGTCGATGAATTGAGGATTGATGAGTGATCGTGCAGTGGTGGGTTCGTGGCTGCGGCGTGTACGCGAGCTGCGGGACGAGACGGTGGAGGTGGTGGCCGAGCGGGCCGGTATTGGCGCAGTGGAGCTCGCCGAGTTGGAGTGCGGGTGCCGGTGGCTGCGGGATGCCGAAATCATGGTGGGATTGGCGCAGGCGCTTGAGGTCAACTCGTACATGATGTGGGGTCGCGTGGTTCGCGAAGTGAAGGCGGAGCTCAAGTGTGACGAGGAGAGGGTCGCGCTTGTGGACTGATTAGACCGGAAAATCCGAATATTCTCTGATTGACGCGCGCGGGGACGTGTGGCGCTGAAACGCGTCTCCGTGCGCCCAAATTTGATCCCTTTGAAGCGCAGAACCGGTTCGTGGCTACCAACCTTTTCGCCGGTTCTGCGCCTGTCCACTGGAGAAGTGAACAATGCAGACGATAAATGATGACAACCGACTCCAGTCAACCGGGGTCACCCGGATGCGCTGCGCGGAATGTCAGAAGTTCGCTCGGCTGCTGCCGGGTGAAACCAAGTGCGCGTCCTGCTTGGGCGCCTTGCCGCTGGATCTTTCGGCGGCGCGGCGGGGTGGTCGACGATGACGTCTCCTGGTGTTCTCGTGGTTGCCCTGGCCGGCCTCGGTCTCGGCGTGTGGGTGCTGCACAAGGTCGGCCGTGCCCTGGCTTCGATCCTGGAAGCCCTGGCTGCGGCTGCCGTGGTGTTCGTAGCGCTGTGGTGGCTGTGCAAGGCAGTGGTGTGGATGCTCGCGCAGGTCGTGATCCGGTGGCGGACCAGCCTCACCGTGATCGCCGTCTACGCCTGGTGCGAGTTGCTCGGCTGGTTCTCCTTGGCGATCATCCTGGGCAGCATCGCGGCCATCTCGGCGGCATGGTGGGCGTTCGATGCTGTCTCGTTCGATCAGTGGTGCTGGCGGTTCCTGCGCTCGTGGTGGGCTCGGTGGGCGGTCTACGGGCGGAAGCTGCCGGAGTGGCTGCACGCGTGCGGTCTGTCGGTGCGGGACGAGGCGTTGCCGGTGGTGGTGAACGTGAACCTCGTCGGCCGTCGACGTGCGTTGTCCCGGTCGACGTCGAACCGGCCGAATGCGCGGCTGCCCAAGGTGCTCGACGTCCGCTCCGGCGCGTCGTGGGACGAGGTGCGGGTGGAGCTCGTGGCCGGGCAGAAGCCAGAGGACTTCGACGAGGCCGCCCGGGCCTTGGCCGTCGCGCGCAAGGTCGCTCGCTGCCAGGTCCGTGAACTGGCACCCAACGTCGTGTCGATCGACTTCCAGCGGCGTGACCTGCTCGGCGGCGGAGTGGCCGGCCCCCAGGTGCCGGACGGCGTCGACTCGACCGGCGTGGACCTGCGCAACGTCTGGGCGGGGCGGACCGAGTATGGGCGTGACTGGCGGGTGCCGCTGCTGGGCTCCGGTGCGCACTGTCTGACCGCCGGTGCTTCGGGCGCGGGCAAGAACTCGGTGATGTGGTGCCCGCTCGTGGCGGCCGCGTTGGCGATCCGGGCCGGGGTGGTGCGCATGTCCGGGATCGACCCGAAGGGCATGGAACTCGCCTACGGGCGTGGGATCTTCTCCCGCTACGCGGTCGGCGGCAAGGATGCCGTGGAACTGCTTGACGGCCTGGTGGAGGAGATGGAATCGCGTAAGCGCGCGTTCGCCGGTCGGCTGCGGACGATCCCGGTGTCGACGGATTATCCGTTGGAGCTGCTGGAGTTCGACGAGATCGGCGCGCTGACGAAGTACACGGATCGCAAGACTCGTGAGGCCATTGTGGAGCGTGTCGCGCTGCTGACGACGCAGGGGCGTGCGCTGGGGATCTCGGTCCGTGGTTACGTTCAGGAGCCCACCAAGGACACCGTCCCGGTCCGGGAGCTGTTCACCCGGCGGGTGTGTCTGCGGGTGACCTCGAAGACGCACGTCGGGATGGTCCTCGGCGACGGGGCGTATGAGCGTGGGGCGTGGGCGAACCGGATCGGCGACTCCGAAGCTGGCGTGGGCTACGTGTGGGGCGAGGGCATCCGTGAGCCGCTGCGCGTCCGGGCCGGGTGGGTCTCCGACTCCACGGTCAAGGCGCTGGAGGCGTATGTGACCAATGGGGGTGTCGCGGATCTGCGGCACGGCGGTGAGGGGGTGGCCGCGTGAACCGGCTGATGATCTTCCTCGACGCCATCCGTGATCACCTGGACTCCCACCAACTGCCGCCGGTGGCCACGGTCGATGTCAACGCCTGGTCGAGCCCGATCAAGGTCCAGCTCGATGCCGATGGCTTGTCCGAGGTCGCTCGGGCGCTGGTGGTGTGGGCGCACACGCTCGACGACGTCTCGGCCCAGTTGTGGCGGCTGCGGGATGGGAGGTGGGTACACATCTCGATCACCGGCCGGACGCCCTGCGGGATCCCCGTCCGCGTCTTCGGTGTGGTTCCGTTCGAGCCGAGCACGTTCCCGGACCTCCCGGCCGGGGCGAAGCAGGACATGCCCGTCTACCTGCTGCGTGGCTGGTCGACGCCCGGGGAGGTGGCGGCCTGATGAGTGAGACACGCGCCGATCGGATGCGGACCCCGCTGGCGGCTAACGTCATCCAGGCGACGGCGGAGAAGCACGGCGTCTGCGTCCGGCCCTTCACGATGGAGGTCGGCGACACCACGACCGGCGAACTCCGTTACGTCCCGGTGCCCTGCGGGTCCACTGTGGAGTCGGTGTGCCTGCCGTGTGCTCGGAAGGCGAAGGCGCTTCGGCAGGCCCAGTGCCGTGAGGGCTGGCACCTGGCCGAAGAACCTGTCCTCGCCGCTGAGCCGCCCTCGGAGGATCACCAGGAGCTGCTGACTTACCGGGCGGACCTGGTGGCGGCGTATCGGGAGGTGGCCGAGCACGACCAGGCGGAGGCTGAGGAGCTGCGGGAGGAGGTCGCCGGGGTTGATGCGGAACTTCGGCAACTCGGGATGCGGGGCCGGCTGCCCGCCCTCGACGTCCCGACCAAGCGAGCTGTGAAGCGGTCGACCAAGCGGCGGCAGGACGCGCCGAACCTGCCTCGACGGAAGGTCGCGAAGACGACGGTCGGCCGGGAGTTCGCGGGGAAGTTCCGGCCCTCGATGTTCGTGACCCTGACCTGCGACACCTACGGCCCGGTCCGTGGCGACGGCTCCCCGGTCGACCCAAGTCGATATGACTACCGGCGGGCAGCCCGGGACGCGGTGCACTTCTCCGCGCTGGTGGACCGGTGGTGGCAGAACCTGCGCCGGGTCGTCGGCTGGGACGCCCAGTACTTCGCCACGGTCGAGCCCCAACGTCGGGCCGCTCCGCACCTGCACGCGGCCATCCGGGGCTCGGTACCGCACGACGTGATCCGCCAGGTCACCGAAGCCACCTACCACCAGGTCTGGTGGCCGTCCCATGAAGAGATCGTCTACACCGACCGGCGCCCGGTTTGGGACGGTCCCGAACACGGGTTCGTCGACTCGGAGACGCGTCAGCCGCTGACGCGGTGGGACGACGCGGTGGAGGCCGTGGAGCGTCCGGCGCACGTCGTGCGGTTCGGGCGTCAGGTGCACTCGAAAGGCATCCTCGGCGGCACTGAAGAGGCCGGCCGCCACATCGGCTACCTGACCAAGTACCTCACGAAATCCACGGGTGAGGTGGTTGAGGCGGACAGCGCGGCCCAGGCCGATCACCACGACCGGCTTCACGCCGAGCTATCGGTCACGCCGTGTTCGCCGCGTTGCGCGGTCTGGCTGCTCTACGGCGTCCAGCCCAAGGGTGTCACGGGCAAGACCACGCCAGGGCATTGCAAGGGTCGGGCTCACCGCCGGACCACGCTCGGGCTGCCCGGCCGCCGGGTCCTGGTCTCGCGGAAGTGGTCGGGCAAGACGCTCGTTGACCATAAGGCCGACCGGCGGGCCTTCGTGCTCCAGGCGCTCGCGGCGGTCGGGATCGAGAAGCCGGAGGCCGACCGGTCACAGCAGGTCTGGCGCAAGGTCGAGCCCGGCGACCCGCAGGTACCGCCCCGGCCGCACCTGGTCATGCGTGCGATCGCCGAACGGATCACGTGGAAGGCCGAGTACGACCGGGCGCTACTGGCCGCCGAGAGACCTCCAGAAACTTCGGCAACTGGACTCGCGGCCTGATCAAAGGGGGACTAATGAACAACGTCAGCAACATCGATCGGCTCTGGACCGTCGAGGACGTCTCCGAGTACCTCGGCGTCCCGGTGAAGACGCTCTACCAGTGGAAATGGCGCGGCGAGGGCCCGCCGGTGAAGAAGATCGGCCGGCACCTGCGCTATGACCCGGCCAAGCTGCGCGCCTGGGTCGACGCGGAGGCGGCCTGATGGGACACATCCAAGATCGTTGGTATCGCCCCGCGCGGGATGCGGTGACCGGAAAGGTCATCCTCAACGCGCGGGGCAAGCCCGTCATGGAACGGTCCGAGCTGTACGGCATCGGGCTGCGATACAAGGTCCGCTACCTCGACCCGGACAACAACGAACGCTCGAAGTCTTTCGCGGACAAGCAGAAGAAGCGCGCCGAGGACTTCCTGATCGGCGTCGAATCCGACAAGCGCGAAGACAAGTACATCGATCCGCGCGCCTCGATGACGACGTTTCGTCAGCAGGCGGAGAGCTGGCTGAAGAGCCAGTCTCCGGACCCGGGCACGCGGTCGACCATCCTCAGTCGGCTCGAAAGCCAGATCTACCCGGTCTTCGAGACCAAGAAGGTCGGGCAGATCAAGCCGTCGACCATTCGTAACTGGGTCGGCTCGATGGAAGAGCGGAAGCTCTCGGACAACTACCAGGCGGTCTTGTTCAATACTGTCTCCGGCGTGATGGACTCGGCCGTGGACGACCGCCGGATTCGTGAGAACCCGTGCCACGCAAAGACCGTGCGGCGACCGGTCGCGAGTAGCCCGCCGATCGTCGTATGGCCGGAGGAACGGGTGCAGGCCGTGCGGTCGGGGCTGGTGGAACGGTTCAGGATCGCCGTACCGCTCGGTGCTGGGTTCGGTCTGCGGCAAGGTGAGATTCTTGGCTTCTCGCCGGACGACGTCGACCGAACGGCAATGACCGTGCGGATTCGCCGACAGATCAAGACGGTCAGGGGCGTGATGATGTTCGCGCTCCCCAAACGAGGCAAGGAGCGAACCATCCCGCTGTCGGCCGCCATGCTGGCCGAGATCGACGACCACGAGGACCGGTTCCCGTCCGTGGCCGTCACGCTGCCCTGGCAGAGCGCGGACGGCGATCCGGTGACGGCGCGGCTGCTGATGACCGGGGAAGGTGGCCGGCTGTACTCCGGAGACCTGTTCACGAAGGTTGTCTGGCACGGAGCGTTCCGGGCAGCCGAGGTCAAGTACCGAGGTCGTGCGGACGGGATGCACGCGCTCCGTCACTTCTACGCCTCGACGCTCCTGGCGCGTGCGGTGTCGATTACCGAGCTGGCCGACTACCTTGGGCACGCGGACCCGGGCTTCACGCTCCGGACGTACACGCACCTCGTGCCGTCGAGCCACCAACGGGCACGAGAGGCCGTAGACGCGGTGTTCGGACGGCCTGCCCTCGATGACGGCCTGGAGGCGGCCTGATCATGAAACCGGTCCCCGCCGACGCGAAAGCCGCCCGGTCGCAAAGCCCCAACGATGGGCAAGCGACCGGGCGGCTTTCCGTTACGTCACAACTACTTCAGCTCAGCAGACGTCTTCCCGAGAATCCGGCGAGCCACGATGAGCTGCTGAATCTGCTGAGTCCCCTCGAAAATGTCCAGGATCTTCGCGTCCCGAGCCCACTTCTCCAGCAACGACTCCTCGCTGTACGCCCCGGTCAGCTCGACGCACTTCAGGGCGATCTCCACCACCGATCGACCCGCCTTGGCCTTTGCCATTGACGCCTGCAGGGAATTCGGCTTGCGGTTGTCCGCCATCCACGCCGATTCCAGGGTCAGCAGGTACGCCGACTCGTAGTCCGCCTCCAGGCGCAGGAACTCCGCCGCTGCCGCGTGCTGGGCGTTCGCCGGGCGGTCGTAGTCGATCGTGACGCCAGCCGCCGTCAGGATCGAGCGTGTCTCTTCGAGGGCCGCGCGGGCTACGCCGATTGCCATGGCCGCCACGAGGGGACGGGTGTTGTCGAACGTCTGCATGACGCCCGCGAACCCCTTCTTCGTGTCGATCTCCGGCGTGCCCAAGAGGTTTTCGCGAGGGACGCGGCAGTTCTCGAAGCGCAGCACCGCCGTGTCGGAGGCGCGGATGCCGAGCTTGTGCTCCGTGCGCACCACCTCGAAGCCCGGCGTGCCCTTCTCCACCACGAACGACTTGATCGCCGCGCGGCCCTTGGACTTGTCCAGCGTCGCCCAGACGACCACCGCGTCGGCACGCTCGCCGGACGTCACGAAGATCTTCTCGCCGTTCAGCACGTAGTGGTCGCCGTCGAGACGGGCTGTCGTGCTCACCGCCGCCGAGTCCGAGCCGAAGTCCGGCTCGGTGATCGCCATCGCCGCCCACATGCCCGAGAAGCGCTCGAGCTGCTCGTCCGTCGCCACCGAGCTGATCGCCGCGTTGCCCAGGCCCTGGCGGGGCATCGACAGCAGCAGGCCGACGTCGCCCCAGCACATCTCGATCGTGCCGAGGACGACGTTGAGGTTTGCGCCGTTGCGGTTGCCCTTCCCCTTTTCGTCGGAGCCGGAGCGGCGCACGCCCGCCGCGCCCGCGCCGCCCTCGCCGGAGGAGTTGAGGCCGTCCAGCAGCGCCGCGAACATGTCGAGCTCGCTCGGGTACGTGTGCTCCGCGCGGTCGTACTTGCGCGAGATCGGCCGGAACACCTCGGCCGCGGCCTGGTACGCCTGGTTGATCAGCGCGCCGGCCTTCTTCGGAACTTCCAAGTTAATCATCGTTAACACGCCTTTCGAAAGCCTAGAGAAGGACGGCGCCTTCCATGACGCCGATGGCGCGCAGGTCCCGGTACCAGCGCTCGACCGGGTGCTCCTTGACGAAGCCGTGCCCGCCGAGCAGCTGCACGCCCGCGCTGCCGATCTGCATGCCCTTGTCCACCGCCAGCTTCCGCGCCAGCGCGACCTCGCGGGCGTAGGACTTGCCCTGCTCGGCCCGCGCCGCCGCGCGCAACGTCACCAGCCGCAGGCCCTCCAGCTCGATCGCGATGTCCGCGACGGAGAACGCGACCGCCTGCCGGTGGCTGATCGGCTCGCCGAACGCCACCCGCTCGTTGACGTAGGGGACGACGTAGTCCAGGACGGCCTTCGCGGTCCCGGCGGCCAGCGCGGCCCAGCCGAGCCGCGAGAGCCGCACGACCTCGGCGAAGACGTCCGCCTTGCCGCCGCCGAGCAGCGCGCCCGCCGGCAGCGCGACGCTCGAAAGGTGCAGCTTGCCGGTCGCGGCGCCGCGCAGGCCCATCGCCGGCTCGGTTTCGATCGACACGCCGGCGTTCGACGACTCGACGAGGAACAGCGCCGGCCCGCGGCCTTCGAGGTCGGCCGACACGATGAACAGCTCCGCCTGCGTCGCCCGCGGGACCAGCGACTTCACGCCGTCGAGCTGGTAGCCCTTCGGGGTCCGGCGCGCCTTCGTGGCGGGCTTGAACGGGTCGTAGAGCGCTTTCTGCTCCTGCAGGGCCAGCGCCGCGGCCGGCACGTGCTCGCCGGTGAACGCCGGCAGGTAGTCGGCCTGCTGCTGCTCGTCGCCCCAGCTGACCAGTGCGGTGCTGACCGCGGAGGGGGCGAGCACGGCGACGGCCAGGCCGAGATCGCCGTGCGCGAGCGCTTCCGCGACCAGCGCGTTCGTCACCACCGAGCGTTCCGTGCCGACGCCGCCGAGTTCCTCGGGGATGCCGACCAGGCTGATGCCCAGCTCGGCGGCCCGGGTCAGCAGTCCCTCGGGCGCCTCGAGCTTGGCGTCGGCGTCCGCGGCGGCCGGGCGCAGCTGCTCGGCGGCGAACTCCGTCACCGTTTCGACGATGAGCTGCTGGTCCTCGCTCGGCGTGAGGTCGAACAGCCCAGTGTCGGCGGCCGGCGTGAGACGCGCGGGCTTGCCCAGCTTCTGCACCGACTTGAACGACCGGGTCGCCGCGCCGGCGACGCGGAAGCCGTTGCGGGTGCCCGCGGTGACCAGGTCCTCGAGGGGCTTGCGCAGCCCGGCTCGATCGACGACCTTGCTCCCGGCCAGCCGGGTCAGCGCGGACAGGCCCCAGCCCATCGCGTCCCGTTTCCTTGGCGCAGCCATGTGGCCCTCCATCCCGTTACCTACTCGCGAGTAGGTTAACCCGGGAGACGGGATCGCGCCAGTGCGGGTCCGGTCACGAGTGCGCGGTGTGCACCTGCCGGCGCCATTCGGCGAAGCGCAGCCGTTCGAACGCGATGAGCCCGAGCACCAGCCCCGCGACGACCAGCAGCGACACGGCGGCGGGCACGTGCTCCAGCAAGGGTGTCGCCGCGACCAGCAGCACGCCGAGCACCAGCCGTTGGACGTTCCAGCTGCCGAGGTTGCGCTTGCGCAGGGAGCTCAGCGCGATCAGGTAGAGCGCGAGGCCGCCGGTCAGCGTCCAGATCGGCACGCCGTGCAGGGCCTCGCCGGGGGTGTGGTGCTCGGTGTCGGCGAGGTAGAGGAACGCCTTCTTCAGCCCGAGGGCGACCAGCACGATCCCGGCGATCAGCGGCAGGTGCAGGAAGGTGTAGGAGTCGGTGGCGAGCTTCGTGCGTTCGACGCCGGTCGCGCGCGTGAGCCGGTGCTCGGAGACGCGCGCGACGACGTCGAAGTACGTCCACCACATCCCCGCGGCCAGCGCGAGCCCGCACACCGCACCGCCGGCGACCAGCCACGACATCGGCAGCGCCCCGATCCCGATGCCGATCGCCACGATCGACTCGCCGAGCGCGATGATCACGATGAGCCCGAACCGTTCGGCGAAGTGCGCGGGCGCGTTGAGCCGCCAGCCGTCGGGTCCGGTGAGGTAGACGTTGAGGTAATCGATTCCCAGCGCCACCACCCACAAGCCGAGCTGCCAAGGCCCGCTCAGGAAGGCGGCGACGCCGAGCAGGACGACGCTGGGCAGCAGCCCGACGAACATCTTGAGCAGCACCCGCCGCAGTCCCGGGTCGTCCTTCGCCGCGCCCAGGTAGGCAACGAGGTGCAACAGCCGCACGAGCGCGTAGCAGACGACGAAGAGAGCGGGCGCGAACAGCCCGCCGGGGTGGTCGACGAAGGCTTCGGGAATGGTCAGCGACACCAGGAACATCACGGCCATCGCCCCGAACATCGCCAGCCGCGCGATCCCGTGGTCGACGTGGATGGTGTTCCCGAGCCAGGCGTAGGAGCACCAGCACCACCACAGCACGGCGAGCATGGCCAGCCCCTGCCCGACCCCGGCCGGGCTCAGGTGGTCGGCCATCAGCTGGGTGGTCTGGGTGATGGCGTAGACGAAGACCAGGTCGAAGAAGAGCTCGATGGTCGAGACGCGGTGGTCCTCATCCGCGCTCACCAGGTGCAGGCGTCTCGTGGGCACGACGAATTATGGACGAAACAAGGTCAAGAAGGTCCGGTTTCGGCGTAACGCCCTGCGCGAACATGGCCGAGCGTGCATGGGTCTGAAACAATGAGCCCGGGACGTGGGGAGGTGGGTCGTGCATTCCTCTGCGGCCGCGCTGCACCGGACGATCATGGCCGTGGACGTCGCCGGGTACAACGATCCCGGCCGGACCCTGGTCCACCTGCGCGAGGTGCACGAGGGCCTTTGGGCGGTCCTCAAGGGCACCTTCGCCGAGACCGGCATCCCCTGGGACGTCTGCTTCGTGGAGAACACCGGCGACGGCGCGTTGATCCTGCTGCCGCCCGAAATCGCGAAGGCGGACCTCGTCGCGCAGCTGCCCGAACGCATGCACGCCGAGCTGCGCCGCTACAACGCCGTCCATTCCGACGGCGCGCGGATCCAGCTGCGCCTCGCCCTGCACGCCGGTGAGGTGCAGCAGGGCAGCCACGGCTCGGTCGGCAAGGCCGTCAGCTTCACCTTCCGGTTGCTCGACGCTCCGGAGGCCAAGGTCGCGCAGAAGGCCACCGGTGCCGAACTCGCCCTGCTGGCCTCCGACACCTTCTACCACGACGTCGTGGTGGAGGACCCGGCGGCGGCACCCGCCGATTACCGGCGGATCCCGGTTTCGGTCAAGGAAACCACGACGGTCGCCTGGCTGCGCCTGCTCGGTGCCCCGCCACTGCGCCAGTCCGACGCGGCGGACGATTTCCCGGCGCTGGTCGACGCGATGATGGCCGTGCCGTGCATCCGGGGTGCGGAAAGCCGCCGGCTGTTGTTGGAAATGTTCCCGCGCCGGGAAATCGCGGACCAGGTTTCCTACCAGTCCCAGGACCGCCTCCACGTGATCGCGCTGGCGAGGACGTGCCTGCGGTTCGAGGACGGGCTGCGCCGCCTGTTGGAGGTGGTCCGGACCCTGGACCCGGAATCACCGCAGGCCGGGCGGCTCGCCGAACTCGTCGAACGGTGGCCCGGGAGCGCCGCTCGCTGAGCAATGTCCAGCTTTTGCCCTTCAGGCGGAAGCGGAACTGGGTAAACTCACGATTTCCCGGGCGGGGAGGTGGTTCGTCAGGTGTCGTCTGGGCTGAGACGGGCCACGGTGGGGATAGCGGTCCGCAAGGCGTTGGTGGACGTCCTGGTCGAAGCGGGCTTCGCCGACGACAGATCCATCCGCTCCCTGATGCTCGGCGAACTCCGGGCCGCGCTCAAGGTGCCGTTCGCCATTTCGGATCAGCTGACCGCGCGTGACCAGCTGATCGAGATCGTGAACATCTGCAGCCGGGTCGACGACGGAATGGCCATCCTGGCCGCGGTGCTCGAACTGATGCGGCCGGGCACGCCGGAGTACGCGGAAGTGCACCGGCTGGTCTCGGCGCTGCCGGTGCACGACGTGGTGCCGGAGGCCGAACAGGAACGGCTGCGGCGGTGGCTGGCCGGGTTCACGCCGTCGGGCCTGGTCGCCGCGGCCCGCCAGGCCGCGCGGAACTCCGCGCCACCGCCGAAGTTCGAGGACGCCTGGGCGGCCTTCTGCTGCCTTGCGGACTTCAACGCCGCGCCGGGCGAGCTGCCGCCGGCGTTGATCTTCGTCGAACTGATCGCCGCGGAGTGCGCGGAGGCGCGCCGCGGGCCCCTGCGCGACTGGACGAACGGGCAGGCGCGCCGCTACCGGCTCGACGCCGCACTCGCAGATCTCCGCGCCCGGCTCGCGCAAACCCGGCGCCAGGGCGGGAAACTGCACCTGATGATCGTCGTCCAGCCGGACGGGATCGAACCCGACCGGTACCTCGTGTGCTCGTGGCGCCAGGACGAGCCGGACGAGTGGCCGCCGCCGTGCGGCGAAAGCGTCCTCGTGCGGACTCCCGACCTCGAGGACCACGTCGACGATCTCGTCCTCCAGGCGGAACGGGCCTGGTCCGGGCGGGCGGCCGACGTCGTGCTGGAATTCGTCCTGCCGCGTTCGCTGTTGAACATTCCCGTGCACACGTGGGCGACCGAGCGGCGTTCCGGTGACCCGCAACCGCTCTTCCTGTCCTATCCGATCGTCGTCCGATCGCTGGAACGGATGAACTCGCGCCAATGGCACCGGAGATGGCGGGTGCGGTGGTCGGCGCTGATGACCGATCCTTCGGTGGATCGGGTGTATTTCTGCCGGGAGAAGGACACCGAAGAGCAGCTCCGGCTGGGGGCCATCCTGAGTGACCAGCAGTGGGTCATGATGGTGCTCAGCGAGTCGCCGCCGGTCCGCCCCATTCCCGGGCATGATCAGCTTTTCACGGCATTCCGGGCGGGCCTTCCGGCCCTTGTCTGGCACCCGAGTGCCGGTTCGGATGTCTTGCGTGAGGTGGTAGCCTGGCTTGTCGGTGGCGATCGATTGGGGGATTTGCCTGCCCGGACGCAAGAGTCCCGTCAGGCGGTTTTCCAGGGCCGGCAGGTACCGTTCGATATCGACGTTTTCCGTGACCTGGTGGTGTTGTGGGACGACCCGAGCCGGCTGGTGTTCCTTGGCGACGACGTACCGGACCCTTCCGAGCAGGGAGGATTCGGTGACAACCGTGCATCCTGACGGGCCACCCGACTGGTGGATCTACCGCGGAACCGGCCGGCCGTTGCAGGACGTCGTGCTCGCCGAACGGTTGCCGCCCGCGCCGCCGTGGCGCTCCTTCACCGGCGGCCCGTTGCCGGAACTGGATCTCGTCCCGCCGGACGATGGCGAAGCGGACCGCAGGCTGGGCCTGGAACACCACCTCTCGGCGCGGCACGTCGACCCGCACGAGGTCGAGATGGTCAACGCGGCGTTGTACCTCCGCCGTCCGCTGCTCGTCACCGGGCGCCCGGGAAGCGGTAAATCGACATTGGCCTATCGCATTTCGCGGGAACTGGGCCTGGGGCGGGTACTCCGGTGGCCGATCACGTCGCTGACCACGTTGAAATCGGGTCTGTACGGCTATGACGCGATCGGCCGCGCGCAGGCCGCCGGCACCCGATCGGCCGTTTCCGCTGCGCCGTCCGGCGAGCACCCCGATCCACCGATCGGGGAATTCGTCCGGCTCGCGGAACTCGGCACCGCATTCCTGCCGCGGCGGCTGCCGCGCGTGCTCCTGATCGACGAGCTGGACAAATCCGATTCGGATCTCCCGCACGATCTCCTGAACGTCTTCGAAGACGGCGAATTCACCATTCCCGAGCTGGCCAGATCCGCCCGGCGTTCGCCGCTGGTCGAGGTGTTCACCGCCGATCCGAACGGCACCGCGGTGCTCAAGGGCGGCCGGGTCGCGTGCGCGGCGTTCCCGGTCGTCGTCATCACGAGCAACGGCGAGCGCGATTTCCCGCCCGCGTTCCTGCGCCGGTGCCTGCGGTTCGAAACGAAGGACCCGGACACCGAGCAGCTCGCCGCGATGGTGGCGGCGCACGCGGTCGACCCGGGCAACGAGCACCGGTCCCGGCTGATCGAGGAGTTCGTCGCCCGCAGCGCGGCGCTCGGCGGCCTGCCCGCGGACAAGCTGCTCGACGCGGTTTACCTGGCCACTTCCGGTGCCTACTCGGAAAACGGCGACTCGTGGCCGCGGCTCGTGGACGCGTTGTGGCGCCAGCTGAACTCCCTGGTGTCGTGAAATGGCGGGCGGACCGGCAGGCGTTCCGGACGCCCACGACCTGACGTGGCGAGAGCTCGCCGACGCGCTGCTGCTGGCGTCGGTGATGCGGGGCAGCCCGCCGAAGCCGGCGCCGGCGAGTGCGTACCGGCCGCCCGGCACGGCAGGCCCTTCGGTCACCGATCCGGGTGAACCCGGGGTGTCCGGCGAACCCGGTGGTGCGCCGGGGCCGTCGTCGGCCCCGGGTGACCGCGTCGAACTGGTGGGCGTGACCGTGCAGAGCGGCCGGACCGCGTCTGGCGATCCGCGAGCGCCGTCGGTGCCCGCGGTGGTGTTCCCGTTCGGGCCCGAGGAAACCGAGGTCGCGCCGGCCCCGCCCGCTTTGCCGCGGCAGGCGGAGCTGATCCGGGCTTTGCGGCCGTTCAAGCAGAAGGTGCGATCGCTGCGCGAGGAAGACGTCGAACTCGACGAAGCCAGGACGGCCGAGAACGCGTCCGAGACCGGGCGCTGGTTCCCGATCACGACGCAGGGCAGGCGGCGGTGGCTCGACCTGACCGTCGTCATCGACGCCGCGCCGTCGCTGGCCCTCTGGCGTTCGACCGTCGCCGACTTCGTCACGCTCCTGGAGCGGCTGGGCGCCTTCCGGTCCGTCCAGCTCCGCCTGCTGGACACCGGGAAGGCCGGCTACGCCGAGGACGGGACGGTGCTCGGCCCGGTGCTGCGCGGCGGCACGTCGGACACCCCGGCCCGCGGTCCCGCCGAACTGCTGGACCCGTCCGGCAGCCGGGTGGTGCTCGTGCTGACCGACGGCGTCGGCGATGCCTGGCGCCGAGACCTGGTCTCGCCGGTGCTCGCGCTGTGGGCGCGCGCGATGCCGGTCGCGATCGTGAACCTGATGCCGCAGCGGCTCTGGCGTCGCGGCGGCCTGGAACTGCACCGCGCGCTCGTGACGGTCCGCGGCGCGCTCCGCCCGAACCGCCGCTACCACTGGGATCTGCTCGACGGCTGGCTGGATCCCGAAGGCACCGAAGAGCTCAAGACGGGCGCGGTGCCGGTGCCCGTGCTGGAACTGGGGCCACGCTGGCTGCGCTGGTGGGCGGGCCTGGTCACCGGCGGCGGGGAAGGCCTGACGTCGAAGGTGCTGCTGGCCCGCGACCGGCCGCGCGTGGCCGAGGTGGCCGACGAACCCGCCGAAGCGCCTTCGGCCCGCGACCGCGTGAAACGGTTCCGCAGCTTGGCGTCGCCGCCGGCCTACCGGCTGGCCACGCTGCTCGCCGCCGTCCCGGTCAGCGTCGGCGTCGCCCGCGCGTTGCAGACGAAGCTGGTCAGCGACTCGGGCCCGGCGCACCTGGCCGAGGTCTTCACCTCCGGCCTGCTCGAACCGGCCGGGGACGGCAGTTCGTGGGAGGACGCCGGCTGGCGGATCCCGGCGCAGGTGCGCGAAGTCCTCCTCAGCGGCGCGCGGCGTTCGGAGACCGTGCGCGCGGTCGACACGGCGCTGCAGCGCTTCGGCGGTGACCACCCCGCCCTGAATCGGTTGCGGGAGGCGCTGATCGAACCCGACAGCACGCCCGACCCGGACCCGGCGGCCGACACCGCCGAGGACGTCGCCCTCGAACGGGCGGTGATGCGGGCCCTTTCCGGGCCGTATCTGTCCCGGGCCGACCGACTCGACACGATCGAGGCAGAGGCACAAGTCGGCCCGGGTCGCGACCGATCAAGGCTTAGAGACAGCAGCACGACGATCACAGAGAACGAACCGGTGAGTGACACGATGTCCCAGGCGCCCGATAGCGCGGTTCTCCGGAACCACCCCGATGCAACCCAGCCCGTCGCCGGCCCGCCGGCGGACGACGTGGCGGTGACCGAGCTGCCCCCGCGGTCGCGGGCCGAGGTGGTGGCCAAGGTCCGGGCGACCGAACGCCACGAGCGGCGCCCCGGCGAGGAAGCGCCGCCGGTCTGGGGCGCGATCCCGCCGCGCAACGCGAACTTCACCGGTCGCCGGGAGCTGCTCGACCAGCTGGGGCAGCGCCTCGGCGTCGGGACCACCGCCGTGCTGCCCGCCGCGCTGCACGGCATGGGCGGTATCGGGAAGACGCAGATGGCGGTCGAGTACATCTACCGGCACCTGCAGGACTACGAGGTCGTCTGGTGGATCCAGGCGACCCAGCCGACGGCGATCCGCACGTCGCTGACCGAGCTCGCCCAGCACCTGCGGCTGGAGGGCGCCGACGAGGCGATCACCGCGGTGCCCGCCGTGCTCGAAGCCCTCCGGATCGGCGCGCCCTACCGGCGCTGGCTGCTCGTGTTCGACTCCGCGGAGGACCCCGACGTGGTCCGGCCGTTCTTCCCGGTCGGCGGCACCGGCGAAATCCTCGTGACGTCGCGGAACCCGGACTGGGCCGGGATCGCGCGTCCGCTCGAAGTCGCCGTGTTCGAGCGCGAGGAGAGCAAGCTGCTGCTCGGCCGCCGCGGTCCCGAGCTGGCCGACGAGGACGCGGACCGGATCGCCGAAAAGCTCGGCGACCTGCCGCTGGCGATCGAGCAGGCGGCCGCCTGGCTGGCCGAGACCGGGATGTCGGCCGAGGAGTACCTGCGGCTGTTCGACGAGAAGGTCGCCGAAATCCTCGACACCTCGAAACCGCGCGACTACGAGGTTTCCGTCGCCGCGGCGTGGAACGTGTCGTTCGACGAACTCAGCTCGCGCAGCCCGGCGGCCCACCAGCTGCTGCAGGTGTGCGCGTTCTTCGCCCCGGAGCCCATCACCCGCAGCCTGTTCGCCGGCGTCCGCGGGGTGTCGATCTCCCCGGAACTCGACGCCGCCCTGCGCGACCCGATGCGGCTCGCCCGCGCGGTCCGCGACATCAACCGCTACGGCCTCGCGAAGATCGACCACCGCAGCGACACGATCCTGCTGCACCGGCTGGTCCAGCTGGTGCTGCGCAACCGGATGAGCGACCAGCACCGGCTCGAGATGCGCCACGGTGCGCACATGCTGCTGGCGAACCTGGACCCGAACGACCCGTCCTCGCCCCGGCAGTGGCCGCGCTACCAGGAGGTGCTGCCGCACATCAACGATGCGGAACTCGTCGAGTGCACCGACGGGTGGGTGCGGCAGCTGGTCATCAACCTGTTCCGGTTCCTGCACCACTGGGGTGACCACCAGGGCGCGCTGAACCTGGCCGAGCTCGCCGTCAGAACGTGGGAGAAGGACCGGCTGGCCCGCGCCGAGCGAGGCGAAGAACCGCTGGACGATCCGCCGCTGCAGGAGCTGGAGGCGTCGGAGCGGCTGGCCTACTACCAGTGGTCGCTGGGCAAGTACACCAAGGCGGCGGAGACGAGTCAGCGCACGCTGAGCCGGTACCTCGAGGCGAAGGGCCAGGACAGCGAGGAGACGCTCAACGCACAGTTGACCTACGCGCTCATCCTCAAGGCGAAGGGGCAGTTCGCGGACGCGCGGCGGTACAACGAAGAGACGTACCTGAAGGCGCGGGGCCTGTTCGGCCAAGACGACCCGATCGCCCTCGTCGCCGCGCACGACTTCGTCATCGCGCTGCTGCTCACCGGCGAGTACCAGCGGGCAAGCGAGCTCGCCGAGGACACCTACAACCGGCGCGTCGAAGTCTTCGGCTTCGACAACGTCACGACCATCGGCACCCAGGTGCTGATGGTCATCGCCAAGCGTGAGCTGGGTGACTACGCGTGGGCGCGGATCGAGCTGGAGAACATCGCCGAGCGGGCGCAACAGCTCTACGGCGGCGACAGCGTCGGCACCCTGCGCCGCCGGTACTACCAGGCCGTGGCGACCCGCAAGGACGGCGACCACGAAGCGGCCCGCGCGTTGTCCGCGGATGCGCTGCGGCGGTTCAGGATCCGGTACGGCAACCGGCATCCGAACGCGATGGCGTGCGCGCTCGGGCACTCGATCGACCTGCGGCACGCTCGGGAGTTCGGCAAGGCGCGCTCGCTGGGTGAACAGGTTTTCGACCTCTACCGCGAAAGCCTGGGCGAGAAACACCCCCACACCCTGTCCGCGGCGCTCGACCTCGGCGTGAGCCTGCGGTTGTCCGGTGATCCGGCGAGTGCGCGAGTGCTGGACGAGCGGTCGCTCGAGGAGTTCCGCAGCCAGCTCGGCGAGGACCACCCGCACACGATCGTGTGCGCGATCAACGTCGCGAGCGACCTGTTCGCGCTCGACCGGATCGACGAGGCGGCCGTCATGGACGCCGATCTACTCGAGCGGACTCGCCGCGTGCTGGGCACCGACCACCCGACCACGCTGGCAGTCCAGCTGAACCGGTCGATCGACCTGCGCGTGCTGGGCGAGACGGCGGAGGCGGACCGGCTCTACGAGGACGTGATGGTCCGGTACCGGCTGGTGCTGAGCGAAGACCACCCCGGCACGATCAACGCGTCCCAGGGAATCCGGGCCGACTGCGACATCGACCCGATGCCGATGTAGTCAGTTCGTGAAGCGGCCGATCCACCCGGCGACCGATTCGACGGGTGGAGCCGTGCCGGTGTCGTCGCGGAGCAGGCGGTGCACCGCCCGGACCAGTTCCGGGCGGTGCAGCAGGGCCCGGGACGCGGGGCCGGCGCTGCGTGCGGCGAGGGCCAGCCCGAGGCCCACCAGCGCGCACGGATCGTCGGGTTCCCGCGACAGCAGCCTGCGGTAGCCGGTGACGGCGTCCTCCGCGCGTCCCGCTGCCCAAGCGAGATCCCCCTCCGTCACGCCGGGCACCGCGGGGCCCCGGTTCGCCAGCGCGGTTTCGCCGCCGGGACCGAGCCGGAGCCGGAGGAGGTCCGTGCGGGCGTCGTGCCACGGGCCGTCCGGGACGGGGGTCGGGTCTCGCAGTTCCGGCAGCGGCCCGGCGCCGGGGCGCGACCGGCCTGCCCGCCACGCAGCTGCGAGCGTGTCGGCCGTCGCCGGATCCGGGCGCAGGTGACGAATTCGCCAGGCCGCGTAGTGATCCCTTGCTGCCGCGACGGCCCACGTGGCCGGTCCTGGCGCGACGGGTTCGTCCTGCCACGGTTCGAGCCGTTCCGCGACGCCGTCGAGGAATCGCCGGCCGGCCGTGGTGAGGCTCGGATCCGCGCGCATCACCTTGAGCGTGCGCCAGGTCTGGGCCCGCCACAGCGCGAATTCGAACGCGGCGAGCTGGTCGTCCGGCTCGGCGGCGGCGAGGGCGCGCCAGAACATCGTCACGCCGAAGAAGGCGTAGATCCCGTGCAGCACACCGCCGATGGGACGCGGATCTTCTCGCCACGGCGCGTAAAACCGCTCCCGCGGATCGTCCACGTAGAGCCGGGCCAGGTGCAGCAGCCCGCCGAGCCGGATGTGCTGGAACTCGTGCACCAGGGCGGCCGCGAGGGTCGGGGCGTGGTCGCCGTAGGCGATGATGGCGCTGCCGAACGCCTCGCCGGTCGACGCACTGGGCAGCCGGAACGGGACGGCCGGATCGGGGACCAGCGAGTCGAGCCCTTCCGGGAGCGTGTCGGCGAGGCCGGGCAGCAGGGTGGCCAGCAGGTGCCAGGCATCGCCGAGAGCCGTGCGCCACGCCTCGGTCTCCACCGACGTCAGCCGGCGCGGCGGCAGCGGCTCGTACAGTCCTCGGTAGGGATCGAGGTCGTCGAGCCGGACGGCCAGCCGCCGCTCGCCCGACCACATCACCGCTTCGCGGACCCCCCACCAGCCGGGGGCGTCGGTGGTGCGGTCCTTGGGAAGCCGCACGAGCGAACCCTGGTTCTCCACCTTCGCTTCGCCGTTGCGGCAGCTCACCCGCGCCACCGAAAACGGGGCGTCGGTGCGGAGGGTCGCCATTCCCAGCGTCGGCAGGGAAACCTTTCCCTGCCAAACCGGGACTTCCGTCTCGAACGGGAGTCCGGCGCGGATCGCCGCGGCGGCCGCGAGGGCGTGGACATGCCCGATATGCACCCAGAACGGGCAGACCCCGGTGACGTCCTGGCGGCACAACCGGGTCGTGTAGCCGGCCCAGCTGCCGGTGTAGGGGTGCGCGAGAATCAGCTCGATCTCCGCGGGCGCAACGCGTTCGACCCTGGCGAGCAATTCCCAGGCCGTTTCGGGCGAGGGCAGCGGGGTGAACAGATCGGCCGATTTGGTCGTCTGGTCGATCAGCGAGCGCAGCAGCAGGAGCCGGCGGCTGCGTTCCGCCGCCCGGAGTCCGCGGACCGGACCCGGGTCGCCCTCGGACCGGGCGAGCGAGTCGAAGTCCGGCCACGGGAGATGGTGCGTGCCGAGTCCGAGGGCGTTTTGGCCGTTGGGCACCGGAAGTACCGCCTCTCAATCGACCCGTTTCGCGCCCTGGCCCTCGCTTGCCGTCACCGGGATGTAGGTGACCCTTTCGACCGCATGCCGTAACGCCTTGCGCAATTCGCTGCCGTCGAGGGTGCGCAGCCGCGCGAGCGACACGCCGCCGAGGTCGAGAAGCTCCGAATCGATTCCCGCTTCTCCGCCCGAGCGCGGTTGCTGCGTCACGATTTCCCCTCTCGCAGGGAGAACGGACCCCGTCGGCCCGGTTTCATTGTCCCGCATTCCGAGCGGTTGCGACAGGGACGGAGGCCGTGCGCCGATCAGCCGACGCCGAGCGCGGTGTGGAGCAACGTCGTCAGCTCGGCCTCGAAGTTCGCGCGGGAGGCCACGCGGCGGGTGCGGGCCAGGTCGTTAGCGATCGTTAACGCTGCATGGACTGTAATTTTCGCTTCGCGCGCGGGCAGCTCCGGGCGCACTGCCGAAAGCAACGTCACCCACTGGCCCACGTAGCCGCGTTGCACCCGCAGCAGGTCTGCCTTGTCGCGGTCCGGCATCGTCACCCGGTCCGCCGAGAACGACACCAGCAGCTCCGGCGTGTGCAGGATCGTGTGCACGTACGACGCAGCCAGCCGGCGCAACGCCGTGTGCTCGTCCGGTGCGCGGAGGGCCTGCTCGGCCGCCAGCGCCAGGCGGTCCGCCGCGCGGTGGCCGATGGCCACCATCAGTGCCGCCTTGCTCGGGAAGTGGCGGTAGACGCTCGGGCCCGCGATGCCCGCGGCCGCTCCGATGTCCTCCATGCTGACGTCGTGGAAGCCGCGCTGGGCGAACAGTGCCGTTGCCTCCGCCAGGACCTGCTCGCGGCGCGACGGCGTGCCCAGGCTCAGCACCGGGGACGGCGGCTCGGAGGACGGCGCCGGGAGTGTGGCGTTCAGCACAGCCCACGCCAGCTCGACCAGCAGCGCGGCGAACCGGCGGCGCGCCACCGACGTGTGGTGCACCGACACGCTCCCGAACACTGATAGAGCCGCCCAGCAGAGCAGCTCCGCGTCCTCGGCCGGCAGCTCCGGGCGCTGCACGAGCAGCACCTTCGACCACGCTGTCAGCGCCAGCGTCGACCGGCGCGCGATCTCGCGCTGGTCTCCCTTCGGGAGGTGACGTCCCTCCCAGCGCCAGAGCGCCGCGATCTCGCGACGCTCGACCGCCTGCGTCGCGAGCCGTCCGAGCAGGTCTTTCAGCTGTCCGTCGGGTGGAGCCGAGTCCGACAGCGCCTCCGCCGTCGCCGCCTCCAGGTCCTCGAAACCACTCAGGACGACGTACGCCAGGATCGCCTGCTTGTCCGCGAAGTGGCGGTACAACGCCGGCCCGGTCACGCCGGCCGCGTCCGCGATGTCCTTGATGCCGACGCCGGGGAAGCCCCGCGCGCGGAACAGCTCCGCCGCCACCGCGGCCAGCTGGGCCTTGCGGTCGCGGGGGCGCGAGCTGCGTTCGACGTCGGTCATGGTGAGTGAACGATAGCGGCTCATGGCACACCTGCAACCCATTGACACCATGGGGTTATCCGGCGATATGTTAATGGGCATTAGCCCTACTGGCCGGTATAGTCGGCCGTGACACGGCTAGGCACAACGACGTCCGAAACGCTCGCGAGGAGTAGTCAGTGAGTAGCGAGGCCTACATCTACGAGGCGATCCGCACGCCTCGCGGCAAGAACAAGGGCGGTGCCCTGCACGGCACCAAGCCGGTCGACCTGGTGGTCGGTCTAATCAACGAACTGAAGGTCCGCCACCCGAACCTCGACCCGAAGGCGATCGACGACATCGTCCTGGGCGTCGTCTCCCCGGTCGGCGAGCAGGGCGCGGTCATCGCGCGCACCGCCGCGCTGAACGCCGGCCTGCCCGAAACCGTCGCGGGCGTGCAGCTCAACCGCTTCTGCGCCTCCGGTCTCGAGGCCACCAACACCGCCGCGCAGAAGGTCCGCTCCGGCTGGGACAACCTGATCATCGCCGGCGGCGTCGAGTCGATGTCGCGCGTGCCGATGGGCTCCGACGGCGGCGCGCTGTTCATGGACCCGGCCACCGCGTACGACAACTACATCGTCCCGCAGGGCACCGGCGCCGACCTGATCGCGACCATCGAAGGCTTCTCCCGCGAGGACGTCGACCGCTGGGCCGTCCGCTCGCAGGACCGCGCCGAGGCGGCCTGGTCCGGCGGCTACTTCGCCAAGTCCGTCGTCCCGGTCAAGGACATCAACGGCGTCACCGTCCTGGACCACGACGAGCACCGCCGTCCCGGCTCGACCGTCGAGGGCCTCGGCAAGCTCAAGCCCGCCTTCGCCGGCATCGGCGAGCTGGGCGGCTTCGACGCCGTCGCGCTGCAGAAGTACCACTCGGTCGAGCGCATCAACCACGTCCACACCGGCGGCAACTCCTCCGGCATCGTCGACGGCGCCGCGCTGGTCCTCGTCGGCTCCGAGCAGGTCGGCAAGACCTTCGGGCTGACCCCGCGCGCCCGGATCGTGGCGACCGCGTCGATCGGCTCCGAGCCGACGATCATGCTCACCGGCCCCACGCCGGCCACCGAGAAGGTCCTGAAGGCCGCGGGCCTCAAGCCCGAGGACATCGACCTGTGGGAGCTCAACGAGGCGTTCGCGTCCGTCGTGCTCAAGTGGATCAAGGACCTGCACCTCGACGAGGACAAGGTCAACGTCAACGGCGGCGCGATCGCCATGGGCCACCCGCTCGGCGCCACCGGCGCGATGCTGGTCGGCACCGTGGTCGACGAGCTGGAACGCCGCCAGGCGCGCCGCGCCCTGGTGACCCTGTGCATCGGCGGCGGCATGGGCGTCGCGACCATCATCGAGCGGGTGTGAGGACCACAATGGCCGAGAGCAAGACCATCCGCTGGGAGCAGGACTCCGACGGCATCGTCACCCTGACCCTGGACGACCCGAACCAGTCGGCGAACACGATGAACGCCGCCTTCCGCGAGTCGCTCGGCGTCACGGTGGACCGCCTGGAGGCCGAGAAGGACTCCATCACCGGCGTGGTGATCACGTCCGCGAAGAAGACGTTCTTCGCCGGCGGCGACCTGAACGACCTCATCCAGGCGAAGCCCGAGAACGCGGTCGAGCTGACCGAGGGCAGCGGCGCGATGAAGGGCCAGATGCGCCGCATCGAGCAGCTCGGCAAGCCGGTCGTCGCGGCGATCAACGGCGCCGCGCTCGGCGGTGGCCTGGAGATCGCGCTGGCGACGCACCACCGCATCGCCGCCGACGTCAAGGGCAGCCAGATCGGCCTGCCCGAGGTGACGCTGGGCCTGCTGCCCGGCGGCGGTGGCGTCGTGCGCACCGTGCGCCTGCTCGGCATCCAGAGCGCGCTGCTGAACGTCCTGCTGCAGGGCCAGCGGCACCGTCCGGCCAAGGCGCTGGAGCTCGGCCTGGTGCACGAGCTCGTCGGCACGGTCGAGGAGCTCGTCCCCGCCGCGAAGGCGTGGATCAAGGCGAACCCCGAGGGCGGCGTGCAGCCGTGGGACGTCAAGGGCTACAAGATCCCGGGCGGCACCCCGTCGAACCCGAGCTTCGCGGCCAACCTGCCGGCGTTCCCGGCGAACCTGCGCAAGCAGATCAAGGGCGCGAACATGCCGGCGCCGCGGGCGATCCTGGCCGCCGCGATCGAGGGCGCGCAGGTCGACTTCGACACCGCGATCCAGATCGAGACGCGTTACTTCATCCACCTCGCGACCGGCCAGGTCTCGAAGAACATGACGAAGGCGTTCTTCTTCGACCTGCAGACCATCAACTCCGGCGGTTCGCGTCCCGACGGCTTCGAGAAGTACACCGCTAAGAAGGTCGGCGTCCTCGGTGCCGGGATGATGGGCGCCGCTATCGCGTACGTGTCGGCGAAGGCCGGCATCGACGTCGTCCTCAAGGACGTCTCGCAGGAGGCGGCCGAGAAGGGCAAGGGCTACGCGGAGAAGCTCGAGCAGAAGGCCCTCTCGCGCGGCAAGACCACACAGGAGAAGTCGGACGCGCTGCTGGCGAAGATCAAGCCGACCGGTGACCCGGCCGACTTCGCGGGCGTCGACTTCGTCATCGAGGCCGTGTTCGAGAGCGTCGAGCTGAAGCACAAGGTGTTCGGCGAGATCGAGAGCGTCGTCAACGCCGACGCGGTGCTGGGTTCCAACACCTCGACGCTGCCGATCACCACCCTCGCCGAGGGCGTGCAGCGCACCGAGGACTTCATCGGGATCCACTTCTTCTCGCCGGTGGACAAGATGCCGCTGGTCGAGATCATCTGCGGCGAGAAGACGTCGCCGGCGACGCTGGCGAAGGTCTTCGACTACACGCTGCAGATCAAGAAGACCCCGATCGTCGTCAACGACAGCCGCGGCTTCTTCACCTCGCGCGTGATCGGCACGTTCATCAACGAGGCCGTCGCCGCGCTGGGCGAGGGCGTCGAGCCGGCGTCGATCGAGCAGGCGGGTTCGCAGGCCGGCTACCCGGCGCCGCCGCTGCAGCTGATGGACGAGCTGACGCTGACCCTGCCGCGCAAGATCCGCAAGGAGACCCGCGAGGCGATCGAGGCCGCGGGCGGCACGTGGAAGGCGCACGCGTCGGAGACCGTGATCGACCGGATGGTCGAGGAGTTCGACCGCAAGGGCCGCTCGACGGGCGCGGGCTTCTACTCCTATGGAGAAGACGGCAAGCGGACCGGCTTGTGGCCGGGTCTGCGCGACGCGTTCAAGTCCGGCTCGGCGCAGGTGCCGTTCGAGGACCTCAAGGAGCGGATGCTCTTCGCCGAGGCCCTGGAGACGGTCAAGTGCTTCGACGAGGGCGTGCTGACGTCGGTGGCCGACGCCAACATCGGCTCGATCTTCGGCATCGGCTTCCCGGCGTGGACGGGCGGTGTCATCCAGTACATCAACCAGTACGAGGGTGGCCTGCAGGGCTTCGTCGACCGGGCCCGTGAGCTGGCCGCCCGCTACGGCGACCACTTCGAGCCGCCGCAGTCGCTGGTGGACAAGGCCGCCAAGGGCGAGATCTACGAATAAGTGCAGTCACTGAAGGGGCTCTCCCGGCCGGGGAGGGCCCCTTCAGCGTGTCTCGGACCGGAAGGTGTGCCCGAGTTCGGCGCCGAGCCCGAAGTAGTGCCGGAAGTTGTAGATCAGCGGACTCCACGCCTTCGGGTCGACGTGCTCGGTGCCCGGCACCACCAGGCTCGGCTCCGCGTGCACCGCGAGCACCTCGGCTTCGACGATCAGAAACTCCCGGCCGGTGTCCGATTGCCCTATCACTGTTCGAGCCTCCAGCTGCAGCGGACACTCCGCCACCCGCGGCGGGCGCACGAGCCGCGACGGTACCGGCGTCAACCCCGCAGCCTCGAACTTCGCCGGCTCGTGGCGGAACATCGGCTTGGTCTCCGGGACCGGAGTGCGACCGGTCAGCGGCGCGAGCCGCTCGACGGCCTCCCACTGCTCCGGAGCGGGCAGGTTGACGACGACGTCCGGACGCGCGCGCAGGTTGTGCGCGGTCTGCCCGTCGGCGGCGATCCCGAGCACCACCGTCCAGCCGAGCGCCCACGCCGACGACATCGGGGCGAGGTTCGCGCTGCCGTCGTCGTTCTCGGTGCTGAGCAGCACCACCGGCGTGCCGAAGTACAGGATGCGGGGCTTGATCTCCATGACCGCGAACGTAGGCGCCGGAGCGTTCGCCGCGGGCCGAAGTGTCCGGCAGGTTGTCCGTTTGCGTTCGCCCGAAAGCCACTGAACGCGCGTTAACCTCCGCCCATGCGCCGTCCTGTCACGGTGGTACTCGCCGCCGCCCTCCTCGCGTCGACGTTGACAACGATGTCAACGGCCGCCGACCTCAGCCCCGCCGACTTCGTCGACCCGCTCATCGGCTCGGCGGGCGACGGCAACACCTATCCCGGTGCGACCGCGCCGTTCGGGATGCTCGCCTGGAGCCCGACCAGCACCCGCGGCGACCAGACCTCGACCGGTGCCGCCAACGGCTACCAGTACGACACCACCCGCATCCGCGGTTTCAGCCTCACCCACGTCAACGGCGCCGGCTGCAACCCGGGCGCCGCCGGCGACGTGCCGATCCTGCCCTTCGCCGGCGACGTCACCTCCTCGCCGACCGCCGATACCACCGACGCCGTCTACGCGAGCAACTTCAGCCACGCCGACGAAGCCGCAACGCCGGGACGATACCGTCTCGGCCTGCAGAACGGCGTCACGACGGACGCGGCCGCGAGCGAACGCTCCGCGGTCGTCGCCCTGCACTACCCGCAGGGCAAATCCGCGTCCCTGCTCTTCCGCACGTCGAACTCGCTCAACGGCAGCGAAGACGCCGCGACCCACCTCGACCCGGCGAACCGCGCGGTGACCGGGTCCGTGCTCACCGGCGCGTTCTGCGGCCGCCGCGCGAACGGCGGCGTCAACAACCGCAAGTCCTACTACCGGCTGTACTTCACCGCGCGGTTCGACCAGCCCTTCGCCGGCACCGGGACGTGGAAGGACGCAACCCTCCAGCCCGGCGGCCTGGACCAGACCGGCGGCGAAGGCTACGCGACCGGCAAGGACCGCGCCGGACGCGGCTCGGGCGGCTACGTCACCTTCGCGCCCGGCAGCGACGTCACCATGCGGATCGCGATCTCGTACGTCTCCCTCGAAGGCGCGGAACGCAACCTGCGGACCGAGCAATCGGACAGGTCCACGGTGGAGAGCATCGCCGCGAGGACGAAGAAGGCCTGGAACGCCGAGCTGAGCCGCGTGGACGTCGGCGGGGGCACGGCGAACCAGCGGATCGTCTTCACCACCGCGCTGTACCACAGCTTCCAGCAGCCCAATGTCGTCAGCGACGTCGACGGCCAGTACCCGGGCATGGACCGGCAACCCCACCGCGTCGAGCGCGGGCAGGACGCGCAGTACTCGAACTTCTCCGGCTGGGACCAGTACCGCGCGCAGGTGCAGCTGCTGGCGTTGCTGGAACCGCGCGTGGCCGGGAACTTCGTACAGTCGCTGTACAATTACGCCCGCCAGAACGACGGCGTCTGGGACCGCTGGGTGCACGTCAACGGCGCAACGCACGTGATGACCGGCGACCCTTCCGCAGCGACAGTCGCGACGATCTACGCCATGGGCGTGCGCAACTTCGACTACCGCGGCGCGTTCGACTCGCTGTACCGGCAGGCGACCGTGCCCCGGCCGGAGGGCCTGCAGGACGGCGGCTGCCCCGGCCAGTGCGTCGGCCAGCGGCCGAATCTCGCGCAGTACCTGACGTCGCACTACGCACCCAACGACGTCTGCCACTGCTGGGGCGGCGCCGCCGAGACGCTCGAAGACGCCGTCGCCGACTCGGCAATCGGACATTTCGCGGAGCTGCTGGGCCGCACGCGCGAAGCTGCGGAACTGCACGCGCGGGGCGCGTACTGGCGGAACGTCTTCAATACCGCCACCGGGTACGCGCAGGCACGCAACGTCGACGGCGGCTGGGTGACCCCGTTCGACCCCGCGAGCGACCGCGGCTTCGCGCAGGGAAGCGCGGCGGCCTACACCTGGATGGTCCCGCAGGACGTGTCCGGGCTCGCCGACGCCATGGGCGGCAAGGCCGCCGCGGTCACCCGCCTCGACGGCTTCTTCCACGACGCGAGCGGGAACTGGCAGCTCAAGGGCGGCGGCCCGCTCAAGTACGACCCGACGAACGAGCCCGACATCCACGCTCCGTGGCTGTACAACGAGCTCGGGCAGCCGGCGAAGACGCAGGAGACCGTCCGGCAGCTGGTGAACACCGTCTACACGACCGGCCCGTCGGGACTGCCCGGTAACGACGACCTCGGCACGATGTCCGCCTGGTACGTCTTCGCCGCGCTCGGCCTCTACCCGCGGGCGCCGGGTACGGCGGAACTGCTGCTTTCGAGCCCGCTGTTCCCCAGCGCCGTGCTCCGGCCGGTGGGTGGCGCGCCGATCCGGATCACGACGTCCGGCAGCGGGAAGTACGTCGCCGACGTCCGGCGGTCCGGACGGCCGCAGCGGGACTGGAAGCTCGACGCGTCCTTCCTGCGGACCGGCGGCACGCTGGCGTTCCGCCTGTCCGAAGCACCGGCGGCCTGGGGGAGCTGACCGGCAAATCTGCCGCCGGCGGCCACGAAACCCCCAGGTCGCCGACCTCGCCGCGCACCCTTCCGCGTTCCCCCGTGATCGGTAGCTTCACTCGGCGCCGGGGATCCACGTCGGCCGGCGCGCGCCGAGGGGGAGGGGATGGCCGCCACGCTGTGGTGGCCATCCCCGCGTCACGGCTCCAGCGCGAGGTGCGGCAGCCGGCGGTCCAGCCACCGCGGCAGCCACCACGCCCGCGCGCCGAGCAGCCGCATCACCGCCGGGACGACCAGGCAGCGGATCACCAGCGCGTCCAGCAGCACCGCGACCGCCAGGCCCAGCCCGAACTGCGCCAGCATCCGCGACGGGTCGAGCAAGAACGCGCCGAACACCAGCACCATGATCGCGCCGGCCGCGGTGATGACGCCGCCGGTCGCGGCGAGCCCTTCGCGGACCGCCAGCCGCGCGTCGCCCGTGCGCCGCCATTCCTCGTGCATCCGCGACACGAGGAACACCTCGTAGTCCATCGACAGCCCGAAGACGATCGCGAAGATCATCACCGGCACGAATGCCTCGATCGGGCCGGGCTGCGCGCCGAACCAGCCGTCGCCGAACACCAGCGTCATCACACCGAGCGAGGCGCCGATGCTCAGCAGGTTGAGCAGGGCGGCCTTGAGCGGGACGAGGATCGACCGGAACACGACCATCAGCAGCAGCGCGGACAGCCCGACGACGACCAGCACGAACAGCGGCAGCCGATCGGCGACGGCGCCGGCGAAGTCGGTCGCGGCCGCGACCGAGCCTCCGACGAGGTAGTGACCCGGCAGTTTCGGGAGGACATCGGCCCTCAGGCGCGTTACGAGCTCGGCGGTCCCTTCGTCCTGTGGTGACGTCGTCGGGAACGCGAGGACGGTCCGACCCATCGGGGGCAGTGCGCGGGCGATACCCGGCGTCGACGCGAGCGTCTGCTGCACCGCGACGGGATCGCCGTCCACACTGATCACTGCTAGAGGGCCGGTGAAACCCGGTCCGAAACCCTCGGCCAGCAGGTCGTAAGCCTTCCGCGTGGTCGAGCCGGCGGGGTCGGTGCTCGCGTCGGCGAACCCGAGGCGCATTCCCGCGGCCGGGATCGACAGTCCGATGAGGAGGAGCAGGCCGATCGCCAGCGGCGCTGCGGGACGTCGCTGGACGCCGTCCGCGAGCCGCCGCCAGACCTTGCCGTGGTCGCGTTTCGCGGCGTGCCGGCGGATGCCGCGCTCGAGCCGCTTGCCGAACAGCGACAGCAGCGCGGGCAGGAGCGTCACCGACGCGAGCATCGTCATCAGGACGGTGAGCGCGACCGACAGCGCAACTCCGCGCAGCCCGCCGAGCCCGAGTGCGAGGAGGCCGAGCAGCGCGATGATCACCGTCGTCCCGGCGAACAGCACCGAGCGGCCGGCGGTGTCGAGCGCGCGCCGGGTGGCGGTGTCGCGGTCGTGCCCGGCGAGGATCTCCGTGCGGTAGCGCGAGAAGATGAGCAACGCGTAATCCACGCCGACGCCGAACCCGACCAGCATCATCAGCGGCGACGTGTAGCCGGCGATGTCGACGAAGTGCGAGACGACGGTGATCACCCCGAGCGTGCTGCCGACGGCGAACACCGCGGTGAGCACCGGCAACCCGGCCGCGAGCAGCGAGCGGAACAGGAACACGAGGATGACCAGTGCGGCGAGCAGCCCGACGCCTTCCGCGGGCCCGCCGCCGCCGGAGATCCGTTCGACCGGATCGCCGGCCAGCCCGACCTCGACGGGGCCGACCTGCTTCGCGGCGTCAGCGAACTTGACGATGTCGTCGTAGGGGAGGTCGGTCGACGCCGCGTCGAAGGTGACGGTGGCGTAGCCGATCCGCCCGTCGGGCGACAGCGTCTCGAACGGCTCGGTCACCGACCGCACGTGCGGCTGCAATCGGACATCGCCCAGCATGGTCTCTATCAGTGATCGATGCGTGGCGAGCCCGTCGTCGGCCTTCAGCACGATCTGCGCGCTCGCGCCGGCCTGCGCAGTCGTCTTGAGCAGGTCGACGACCTGCTGGGATTCGGTGCCGGGCAGTGAGTTGTCGTCGTGGAACGCGTCGCCGGTGAGGCGGGACGTGACCGTGACGCCGATGAGGACCAGCGCCCACAGTGCGACGGCGAGCCACCGGTGACGCTGCGCCCAGCCGGCCACACGGGCCAGGCTTCCCCCGGTGGGGCGAGTGATGGTGTCCATGGTGGACAAGGATTCGCGAAACCGGCCCTGCTCCGCGTCGCGCGCGGGAGGACACTTCCCCTGCTCCCGCCGGTGTCCCCTAAGGCGTTTCCCGTACTCCCGTGGGAGTACGGCTCAGGGCGTCAGCCAGCGCGGCGTCACCGCGCCCGACTCGTAGGCGAGGACGACGAGCTGCGCCCGGTCCCGCGTGCCGGTCTTGGTCATGATGCGGCTCACGTGCGTCTTCGCCGTCGCCGGGCTGAGCGTCAGCTCGCGGGCGATTTCGTCGTTCGACAGTCCGGACGCGACCAGGGACAGCACCTCGCGCTCGCGGTCGGTGAGCCGGTCGAGGGCCGGCGACGGCGCCGGGCGGGTGACGCGCGCGGCGAACTCCGCGATCAGCCGCCGGGTGATCGACGGCGCCAGCAGCGCGTCGCCGCGGGCCACCACCCGGACGGCGTGGATCAGCTCTTCGGGTTCGGTGTCCTTGACCAGGAAGCCGCTCGCGCCCGCGCGCAGTGCGCCGTAGACGTCTTCGTCGAGGTCGAACGTCGTGAGGATGACGACCTTCGTGTGCACGCTCGGGTCTTCCAGGAGGTGCCGGGTGGCGGCGAGGCCGTCGAGCACGGGCATGCGGATGTCCATCAGCACGACGTCCGGGTGGTGGTCGTGCGCGGCTTGCAGTGCTTCGCGCCCGTTCGCGGCCTCGGCCACGACGGCGATGTCGTCCTCACCATCCAAAATGGACCGGAATCCGGCGCGGACGAGCCGCTGGTCGTCGACGAGCAGGACCCGGATCATCGGCCCATCATCGCACCGGCAGCCGGGCGCGCACCCGGTAACCGCCGCCTTCGCGCGGAGCGGCGGTCACCTCGCCGCCGAGAGCCTGCGCGCGTTCGGTCATGCCGCGGATGCCGTTGCCCGCAGGCGCCGCACCGCCGCGGCCGTCGTCGTCGATCTGCACCGACAGTTCGTCGGTGCCGTAGCCGAGCCGGACGACGACGGTCTTCGCACCGGCGTGCTTGCTAACGTTCGTTAACGCCTCCTGCACCACCCGGAACGCGGCGTGCTCGACGGCCGGCGGCAGCTCGCGGGCAACGCCGTCGACCTCGGTGCGCACGGTCAACCCGGAGGCGGCGGCCGACTCCGCGAGTTCCGCGACCCGCTGGAGGCTCGGCCCGCCGGTCTGGCGGAGCATCCCGAGCGTTGCGCGCAACTCCTGGAGTGCGGTCTTGCTGGCGTCCTTGATCGCCCCGAGCGCCGCTAGGGCCTGTTCCGGGTCACGGCGGTGCAGTGCGGCGCCGGCCTGCACATTGATCAGTGATAGATGGTGACCGAGGATGTCGTGCAGCTCTCGCGCGATGCGCAGACGTTCGTCGGTGGCGCGCGCTCGCGCCTCGGCCTCCTTCGTGCGCTCCGCTTCGGCGCGGTAGTGCGCGACGGCGCCGCCTGCGACCAGGGCGACGAACCACCCGGTCATCAGGAAGAACGCGAAGTTGTCGACGTGCCGCCCGGTCCGCGAGCTGATCTCCCCGGCCGCGACACCGGCCATCGCGGCCACGACGAGCAACGCCGCCCCGCGAATCCGCCCGGCCGCGGCGGCGTTGTAGAGCGCGTACGCGAAGGCGAGCAGCACCAGGCCGTCGGGGTCGGTCAGCGGGTAGTAGAGCGCGCAGCAGACGAGCGCGAACGCGGCGACGCTCAGCGGGTACCGGCGCCGCAGGAACAGGGCGGCGCAGCAGAGGACGGTGAGCACCCACCCGGCCGCGGCGTGGTGAGCGGGCTTGGCGCCGTCGTTGAGCACGGCGAAGACCGAGCCGGCGAGCACCGCGACGACGACCGCGAACTCCGTCGCGTACCGCCGTAACCAGGACATACGGAAAGTCTAGGAGAACCGGCGTAACAGCCGGGCGCGTTCCGTCGACTCCTGCGCCATTACTTCGTCAGGTCAAGGGAGTCGGCGTGCGGATGAAGCTCGGAGCGGTGCTGGCCGCGGGTGTCCTGGTCGCCGGGTGCGGGGTCGGTTCGGTGCCGCCCAAGGACGCCGGCAATCTCGGGGTGGTCGCCCCCACGACGTCGGCGTACGCGATCCCGACGTACTCGGCGCCGTCCGAAACGCCGACGTCCGAAACGCCGACGTCCGAAACGCCGACGTCGGTTCCGGCGACGTCCGAAGCACCGGCGGTCACGACGACTCCGGCGGCTCCCCAGGTGGCCGCGCCGAAGACCACCCAGGCGCCGAAGCCGACCAAGACGCCGAAGACCACCGTCCCGGCCGCGCCGGCACCCGTCGAATGCGGCGCGGACTACTACCGGAACTCGGACGGCAACTGCGTCCACCGGCCCAGTGACAACCCGTCCGGCGCAACGGCGATCTGCAAGGACGGCACTTACAGCTACAGCCAGCACCGCTCCGGCACCTGTTCCGGACACGGAGGCGTGCGCACCTGGCTGTGACGAAACCGCCAGTCGTACGGAAACCCGTCACCCCGTAGGTACAGTGCATGAAGTTGCATGACGCGTACTAAGTACACACTGGGGGTGTGGTGGTGTCCCGTTCCGCGCCGTCCGGCCGGGCGATCGTCGTGGTGCTCGCTTCGTGCGGGCTCGTCGCGTCGTTCATGCAGACGCTGGTCGTGCCCCTGATCCCGGTCTTCCCGCGGCTGCTCCACGCCTCTCCGGCCGACGCGTCCTGGGTGGTCACCGTGACGCTGCTGGCCGCGTCCGTGATCACCCCGGTCAGCGGCCGGCTCGGCGACCTCTACGGCAAGCGGCGGATGATCCTGGTCAGCCTCGCGCTGCTCATCGCCGGCTCGGTGGTCTCCGCGACGACGAGCGCGCTCGTCTTCCAGATCGTCGGCCGCGGGCTGCAGGGCTGCGCGATGGGCGTCATCCCGCTCGGCATCAGCATCATGCGCGACGAACTCCCGCCCGAACGCGTCGGCGGCGCGATCTCGCTGATGAGCGCGACGCTCGGCGTCGGCGGCGCCATCGGGCTGCCGGTCGCGGCCGTGGTCGCCGAGAACGCCGACTGGCACGTGCTGTTCTGGACCGCCGCCGGCCTCGGCCTGGCCTGCGCGCTGCTGATCCTCACCGTGGTGCCGGAGTCGCCGCTGCGCACGCCGGCGCCGTTCGACTACTTCGGCGCGTTCGGCCTGGCGGCCGGGCTGCTCTGCCTGCTGCTGCCGGTGGTCAAGGGCGGCACGTGGGGCTGGACCAGCGCACCGACGCTCGGGCTGGCCGCGGTCGCGGTCGTCCTCCTGCTCGGCTGGGGCGCCTACCAGCTGCGCCGCCGCGACCCGCTGGTCGACCTCCGGGTTTCGGCCCGCCGTCCGGTGCTGTTCACGAACCTGGCGTCGATCATGGTCGGCTTCGCGCTGTACGCGATGGCGTTGTCGTTCCCGCAACTGCTGCAGGCCCCGGCGTCGACCGGCTACGGGCTGGGCCAGACGATGGTCGAGTCCGGTCTCACGCTGGCGCCGAACGGCCTAGTGATGATGCTGCTCTCGCCGGTTTCGGCGCGGCTCATCGCCCGGTTCGGCCCGCGCCCGACGCTGATGAGCGGCGCGCTGGTGATCGCCGCCGGGTACGCGTTCGCGATCGTGCTGATGGACAACGCGTTCGAGCTGATCATGGCGTCGGTGATCATCGGTGCCGGCGTCGGCATCGCGTACGCGGCGATGCCCGCGCTGATCATGGGTTCGGTCCCGGTCACCGAGACGGCGTCGGCGAACGGCCTGAACTCCCTGATGCGCTCGGTCGGCACGGCGATCTCCAGCGCGGTGATGGCGGCGATGCTGGCCCAGCTGACGATCACCGTCGGCGGCCTGCCGGTCCCGTCGCTGTTCGGCTTCCGCGCCACGTTCGCGGTGGCGGCGCTGGCCGCGCTGGCGGGCGTGCTGCTCGCGGCGCTCGTCCCGAAGACGCGGACGGCGCCGGAGCTCGTCACCGCCTAGTTCTTGCGCGCCACCAGCGCGAGCCCGCCGCAGTCCGCGGGGTTGGCCGGCACGTCCGCGGGCTCGTCCGGCCGCCACTCGGGGATGAACACGATGCCCGGGTCGACGATCTCGAAGCCGTCGACCAGCGCGCGCAGCTCGTCGGCCGAGCGCGGCGTGACGGGGTTCGCGCTCTTCTGGTACATCGCGACGGCGCGAGCCGTGCCGTCGCTCTGCTGCTCGAAGGTCGCGGACGACAGCGCGAGGTAGCTGCCGGGCGCGAGCGCGTCGCGGTAGGCGGCGATGAGCCGGGCCGGGTTGCGCTCGTCCGGGATGAAGTGCACGAACAGCGCCATCACGACCATCACCGGCTGGTCCAGGTCCAGCATCATCTCGGTGGTGTCGTGTTCGAGGACGTCGTCGGGGAACTCGGCGTCGGCGTGCACCATGGCCGCGTTCTCGTTCTCGTCCAGCACGATCTCGCTGTGCGCCACGGCGACCGGTTCGTTGTCGACGTAGACGACCCGCGCCGTGGGGTCGACGGCCTGCGCCACCTCGTGCACGTGCCCCACGGTCGGCATGCCCGAGCCGATGTCGAGGAACTGCCGGATGCCCTGCGCCATCCCGAACCGGATGGCCCGGCGCAGCCACTGCCGGTTGAGCCGCGCCCGGTCCCGCGCGTTCGGCTGCGCGGCCAGCACCTGCTCGGCGAACATCCGGTCGACGGCGTAGTTGAGCTGCCCGCCGAGGATGTAGTCGTACACGCGTGCGGCGTTGGGCTTGTCGAGGTCGATGCCCCGTCTGGCGTACTCGTCTTCGCTCATCGCGGCTCCCCGGAGTCAGGTGTGACGCGAGAATAGCCGGAGACGCCGGCCTGCCCGCGAGGTGACTCGTGTCGTCCGTCGTGCGGTTGTGGCGGGCCGGTCCCGGCTGCGACGAACGCCGCCGCGTTACGCCTTGCGCGCGACCAGGGCCAGGCCGCCGGAACGCGCCGGCGGGTCCTCGAGCGGCTCGTCCGGCCGCCACTCCGGCGTGAAGACGACTCCCGGCGACAGGATCTCGAAGCCCGTCACCAGCGCGGCGAGCTCGTCCGGGGAGCGCAGTGCCAGCGGCGTCCCGCTCTTCTCGTACAGCGCCACCGACCGCTGCGTCTCCTCGCCCTGCCCTTCCCACGTCCCGGACGACAGCGCGAGGTGGCTCCCCGGCGCCAGCACGTCCCGGTAGCGGCCGATCAGGCCGGCCGGGTCGCGGGAGTCGGGGACGAAGTGCACGAACGCCGCCATGATCACCATCACCGGCTCGCTGAAGTCGAGCATCGCCTCGGTGGTCGGGTGCTCCAGCACCTCGTCCGGGTGCTCGGCGTTCGCCTGGACCATCGTGGCGTTGTCGTTGCCTTCCAGGACGATCTCGCTGTGCGCGACGGCGATCGGCTCGTTGTCGACGTACACCACCCGCGCGGACGGGTCGATCGCCTGGACGACCTCGTGCACGTGCCCGACCGTCGGCATGCCGGAGCCGATGTCGAGGAACTGCCGGATGCCCTGCTCCGCGCCGAACCGCGCGGCACGGCGCAGCCACGCCCGGTTGACCAGCGCCATGTGCCGCGCGTTCGGCAGCACCCCGAGGATCTGGTCGGCGAACATCCGGTCGACGGCGTAGTTCAGCTTGCCGCCGATCATGTAGTCGTACACGCGCGCCGCGTTCGGCCGCTCGAGGTCGATGCCGCGCTTCGCGTGTTCGTCGTCGTTCATCCGCCGCTCCCGGGCTCAGGGTGTGCCGGGAGAATAGTCCGGTTCAGAGCAGCGGCGGCACCGCGGCGTCGATCAGGTGCGGGCCGGGTTCGGCGAACGCGCGCTGCAGCTGTTCCGCGAGTTCCTCCGCGGTGGTCGCCCGCGTCGCGGGCACGCCCATGCCTTCCGCGATCTTCACGAAGTCCATGTCCGGGCGCGACAGGTCGAGCAGGTCGTTCGCCTTCGGCCCGCCCGACGCCGCCCCGACGCGCTGCAGCTCCAGCCGCAGGATCGCGTACGCGCGGTTGTTGAGCAGCACCGTCGTGACGTTCAGGTTTTCCCGCGCCTGCGTCCACAGCGCCGAGATGGTGTACAGCGCGCTGCCGTCCGACTGCAGGTTCAGGACGGGACGGTCCCGTCCCGCCACCGCGGCGCCGGTCGCCACGGGCATGCCGTAGCCGATCGCGCCGCCGGTGAGCGTCAGGACGTCGTGGCGCGGCGCGCCCGCGGTCGCGGCCGGCAGCAGCAGGCCGGACGTGTTGGCCTCGTCGGCGATGATCGCGTTCTCCGGCAGCAGCGCACCGATGACGTCGACCCAGTTCTGCGGAGTCAGCGGCCCGGTCGGCAGCGCAGGCCGGGACGGCTGCTGCAGCACCGGTTCGGTGTCCGCGGCGACGAGCTCCGCGACTTCGTTCAGCGCGCGCGTGACGTCCTGGCCGACGGACGCAAGCGTGTGCACCTCCGCGCCTTCGGGAACGAGATCGCTCGGCTTGCCCGGGTAGGCGAAGAACGACACCGGCGCCTTCGTCCCCGCGACGACGAGATGCTTGACCCCGTCGAGCTGGTAGGTGACCTGCTCGGCGAGGTACCCGAGCCGCTCTATCGCCGGTAGACCGGCGCCGCGCTCGAGACGAGACGGGAACGTCTCGACGAAAACCTTCGCTCCGGTCGCGGCGGCGATCCGGCTCGCCGCACGCAGTCCTTCCTCGCGGCACGCGCTGCCGCCGATGAGCAGCGCGACCGGCTCGCCGGTGCCGAACACCGCGGCGACGTCCTTGACGGTCGTGGCGTCGACGGCCTGCGGCACGCGCGGCGGAACAGGTGCGCATGTCTCGCCGCCGTCACCCCACGAAGCGTCCGCAGGCAGGATCAGCGTGGCGATGCGGCCGGGCGCGTCCTGCGCCGCGGCGACCGCGGCGGCAGCGTCCGCCCCGACGTCCTTGGTGTGCTCCGAGCGCCGCACCCAGCCTTCCAGCGAGCCCGCGACGGCCTCGATGTCCGACTCCAGCGGCGCGTCGTACTGCTTGTGGTAGGTCGCGTGGTCGCCGATGACGTTGACGATCGGCGTGTGCGCGCGCCGCGCGTTGTGCAGGTTCGCCAGGCCGTTGCCGAGTCCGGGGCCGAGGTGCAGCAGCGTCGCGGCGGGCTTGTCCGCGATCCGCGCGTACCCGTCGGCAGCACCGGTGACGACACCTTCGAACAGCGCAAGCACGCCCCGCATCTCCGGGACGGTGTCGAGCGCGGCGACGAAGTGCATCTCCGACGTGCCGGGGTTCGCGAAGCAGACCTCCACGCCGGCGTCGACCAGCGTGCGGATCAGGGACTGGGCGCCGTTCATCTCGCTCATGCGGTTCCTTCGGGGAAGAGAACGCCGGGGTTGAGGATCCCGGCGGGGTCGAAGCTCTGCTTGATCCGGCGCATCAGCTCGATCTTCGCCGGGTCTTCGAGGTCCTGGTGGTAGCCGGCCTTCGTGCGGCCGAGGCCGTGCTCGCCGGAAATAGCGCCGCCGAGCTCCATTGCGTACGCGAAGATGTCGGTGAGCAGCTGCTTCCGCTTGTCCGCGTCCTTGCAGAAGATCCCGAGGTGGACGTTGCCGTCGCCGGCGTGCCCGCACCCGAGCGCGCCGCCGCCCGCGGCCATCGCGAGCTCCCGCGCCTTGGCGATGAACTGCGGCATCGCGGTCCGCGGCACGACGACGTCGATCACGTCGTCGGCGCCGGCCGCCTTCGCGGTCCAGAAGGCCTTCTCGCGGGCTTCGATGAGCTTGCGCGCGGCGTTGCCTTCGAGGACGTAGACGTCGGTGGCGCCCAGTTCGCCGAGCAGCTCGCCGACGGTCTCGACGTCTTCGCCGAGGCGTCCGCTGTCACGGTTCTCCAGCGCGACCACGAGGTACGCCTCGCTGGTCTCGCGGATCTTGTCCGGCACGCCCAGCTCGAGCTTCTCGTTGTAGACGATCGCCGCCATCGTCAGGTTGTCGATGTACTCGAGGATGTGCGGCGCGAGCCCGCTGGAGAGGATTTCGGGCACGGCGGCCATCACCTGGCCGAAGTCGCCGAAGGGGGCGAAGACGGTCGCACCGTGTGCCAGCCGCGGGTGCAGCTTGACGGTGATTTCGGTGGCGAGCGCCAGGGTGCCTTCGGAGCCGATGATCAGCTGGGTGAGGTCGTAGCCGGTGGACACCTTCGACGTCTTGCCGCCGGTCCGGATGATCTCGCCGGTCGCGAGCACGGCCTGCAGGCCGAGCACGTTGTTGCGGGTGACGCCGTACTTGACGGCCCGCATCCCGCCGGCGTTGGTCCCGACGTTCCCGCCGACGCTCGCACTCAGTTCACCGGGGTAGACGGTGTAGCCGAGTCCGGCTTCGGCGGTCTTGGCGTCGAGTTCGGCGAGGGTCACGCCGGGCTGCACGACGGCGACGTGGTTCCCGGTGTCGACCTCGAGAACGGCGTTCATCCGCTCGAAGGAGATCAGGAGGCCGTCTGCCTGCGGTCGCGCCGCGCCGGAGAGTCCGCTGCCGGACCCTCGCGCGGTCACGGGCACGTTGTGCTCCGAAGCGGCTTTAAGCAGCTCCGCGACTTCTTCGGCGGTAGCCGGCTTCGCGACGTACGCAGGCTTCTGCGGCTCCGCCGTCAGCGCTTCGTCGTGCGCGTAGTCCTCCGAGATTCCTTCGCCCGTGAGCAGGTTCTTGTCCCCGACGATCTCGGCCAGCCGTGCTGCCACGTCGCCCATCGGCAGTCTCTCCTCCGCGCCGTCGCTGTGGTTACCGCAGCGTAGTACGTACCGCCGGTACGTCGCCATGAAGGTTTTTCACATTTTGGTTTGCGTACTGTGATCACCCGGTCACAGTGTCTCGATTTAGCTCAAGCTAAATTTCTGGAGGGTGACGTCAACGGCGGCAAAGCTTCCCTGCATGACCTCGACGTTCTCCTTCGAAGACGGCTCCTCCGTGCACCGCCTGGGTTTCGGCGCCATGCGGTTGACGGAATGGGACCACGTGAAAGACGGCGCCAAGGCGGTCGCCCGCCGCGCGGCCGAACTCGGCGTCACGTTCTTCGACACCGCCGACGCCTACGACCTGGGCCTGAACGAAGAGCTGCTCGCCGACGCGCTGCATCCGTACCCGGGCCTGCTCGTCGCGACGAAGTGCGGGCACGCGCGTCCGAGCCGCGGCGAGTGGGTCCCGCTGGGCCGGCCGGAGTACCTCCGGCAGCAGGCGGAGCTTTCGTTGAGACGCCTCCGTATCGACCGTCTCGACCTGCTTCAGCTGCACCGGATCGACCCACTGGTGCCGCTGGCCGACCAGGTCGGCGCGCTCGCCCGGCTGCGGGACGAGGGCAAGATCGCCCGCATCGGGCTGTCGGAGGTCACCGTCGCGCAGCTGGCGGAAGCGCGGGCCATCGCCCCCATCTCGAGCGTGCAGAACCGCTACAACCTGACCGACCGAGCATCCGACGACGTACTGGACTACTGCGCGCGCGAGGGGATCGCGTTCGTGCCGTGGCTGCCGATCGCCCGGGGCGACCACGCGACCGCGGGCGGAGTGCTCGGCAAGGTCGCGGCGGACATCGGCGCGACACCCGCGCAGGTGTCCCTCGCCTGGCTGCTGCGTCGCTCGCCGGCGATGATTCCGATTCCGGGGACGTCGTCGATCGCGCACCTCGAAGAGAACTGCGCCGCCGCGGAAGTCGCCCTTTCCGACGCCGACTACGCGCTGCTCGACAACCTCGGCTGAACGCCGGCCCGGCCGCGAAGTCCCCGCGGCCGGGCCGGCGTTCAGGCTCGCGCGAACGAGAGCGTCTCGCCCTCGACACCCCGCAACCACAGGTCCTGCGCGGCCGCGGCCATCTCGGCCAGGCCCTCCTCGATCGTGGCGAACACGTTCCCGGGAACCCAGCCGGCGTCGCCGTTGATCAGCAGGTTGTTGCGTCCGTAGAAGATCGCCAGGTCGGTCGCGCCCTGGTCGCTGTGCGCCTCGCTGCCGTCGTCGTAGCCGTACGCCGGGTTGCCGATCTCCCACGCCTCGAAGCCGAAGTAGACGACGTCGCCGGGAATCGGCGTGATCGTCGGGTTCTCCCGCCCCGGCTTCGGTTCCGCGAACGGCGGCACGAGCGTGTAGACCTCGTTGCGCGCGTACTTCGCGTGGTAGGCGGAACCGCTCTGCGGCAACGCGTCCCACACGGCCTTGCAGGTGCGCGGGGCCTCGTCGTCGAGCAGCCGCGCCCGGCAGGAGACGCCGCGCTTGTCGAGGGTGATCGTGATGTACCGCGCCATCCTCAGCTCCCCGTGACCGATCCGACGACGTCGCCCCAGATGCGCAGCGCGTCGTCGACCTGCTCGGCGGTCACCACCAGCGGCGGCACCATGCGGACGACGTTCATGTACGGCCCGCATGTGAGCAGCAGCAGGCCGCTCTTCGCCGCCGCCTGCTGCGCGGCCTGCGCGGTGGCGGTGTCCGGCTCGCCGTCGGCGGTGGTGAACTCCGAGCCGACCAGCAGCCCGAGCCCGCGCACCTCGCCGATCGACGGCGTCTTGTCCGCGATCACACGCGCGCCCTCGAGCAGCTGCCGGCCGCGCTCGGCGGCGTTCTCCACCAGGTTCTCCTGCTGGATGACCTCGAGTGTCGCGATCGCTGCGGCGCACGAGACCGCGTTGCCGCCGTACGTGCCGCCCTGCGAACCCGGGAACGCCTTCGCCATCAGCTCCTGCGAAGCGGCGATACCGGACAACGGGAAGCCGCTCGCCAGCCCCTTGGCGATGAGGACGACGTCCGGTGAGACGTCGAAGTGGTCGTGGCCCCAGAACTTCCCGGTACGGCCGAAGCCGGTCTGGATCTCGTCGACGACCAGCAGGATGCCGTGCCGGTCGGCGCGCTCGCGCAGGCCCGCGAGGAACTCCGTGTTCGCCGGAACGTACCCGCCCTCGCCGAGCACGGGCTCGACGAAGAACGCGGCGGTCTCGTTCGGCGCACAGACGGTCTGGAACAGGTAGTCCAGCTCCCGCAGCGCGAACTTCGTCGCCGTCTGCTCGTCCCAGCCGTAGTGATAGGCGTAGGGGAACGGCGCGACGTGCACGCCCGCCATCAGCGGGCCGATGCCGGCGCTGAACCGCGTCCCGGACGTCGTCATCGTCGCGGCGGCGACGGTCCGGCCGTGGAAACCACCCTGGAAGACGATGACGTTCGGGCGCTTCGTCGCCTGCCGCGAGAGTCGCAACGCCGCTTCGACGGCTTCGCTGCCCGAGTTGGCGTAGAAGAGCGAGTCGAGCCCGCGGGGGAGGACGTCGCCGAGCCGCTCGGTCAGTTCCAGCAGCGGCTTGTGCATCACCGTCGTGTACTGCCCGTGGACGAGCTTGCCGATCTGCTCCTGCGCGGCTCGCACGACGTGCGGGTGGCAGTGCCCGGTGCTGGTGACGCCGATGCCGGCGGTGAAGTCGAGGTGGCGTTTGCCCTCCACGTCGTAGAGGTAAACCCCTTCACCGTGGTCGACCACTACGGGCGTTGCCTGCTTGAGCAGCGGAGATAGCTGGGCCATGGCAGCGTGCTCCTAGGTCGGTCTGAGCGGGTTGTCGATTGTTGACAATATCCATAGCATGGCCCTCGGGACAACACGTGAGGAGCAGTCGGGATGAGTGCGAGCACCGAGTCCGGCGTCGTCGAGGCGGTCGGCAAGGAACTGTTCATCGGCGGCAAGTGGGTGGCCGCCGAGTCCGGGAAGACGTTCCCGGTGGTCGAGCCGGCCACCGGCCGGGAGCTATGCCAGATCGCTGACGCCTCGCCGGCGGACGGCGTCGCGGCGCTCGACGCCGCCGTCGCCGCGCAGGCCGACTTCGCGAAGATGGCGCCGCGCGAGCGCGGTGAAATCCTGCGACGGGCCTACGAGCTGCTGATGCAGCGCCAGGAGGAGCTAGCGCTGCTGATGACGCTCGAAATGGGCAAGCCGCTCGCCGAATCGAAGGGCGAGATCGCCTACGCCGCCGAGTTCTTCCGCTGGTTCGCGGAAGAGGCTGTCCGCATCGACGGCGGCTACGCGACCGCGCCGAACGGCGCCGGCCGGTTCCTCATCACGAAGCAGCCGGTCGGGCCGACGCTGCTGATCACGCCGTGGAACTTCCCGATGGCGATGGGCACCCGCAAGATCGGCCCGGCGATCGCCGCGGGCTGTACCGCGGTGATCAAGCCCGCCGCGCAGACGCCGCTGTCGATGCTCGCGCTGGCCGGCATCCTCGCCGAGGCGGGACTGCCCGAAGGCGTGCTCAACGTCGTCACGACCAGCAACTCCGGGAGCGTGATGGAACCGCTGATCCGCGACGGCCGCGCCCGCAAGCTCTCCTTCACCGGCTCGACCGGCGTCGGCCGCAAGCTCCTGGAGCAGTGCGCCGACAAGATCCTGCGCACGTCGATGGAACTGGGCGGCAACGCGCCGTTCCTGGTCTTCGACGATGCGGACATGGACGCGGCCATCGACGGCGCGATGCAGGCGAAGATGCGCAACATCGGCGAAGCGTGCACCGCGGCGAACCGCTTCTACGTGCAGCGTGGGGTCGTCGAGGAGTTCTCGCGGCGGCTGACCGAGCGCATGCAGGCCCTGCCGATGGGCCGCGGCACGGAGAAGGACGTCGTGGTCGGCCCGCTGATCGACCAGAACGCCGTGGACAAGGTGACGGAGCTGGTCAAGGACGCCACCGACCGCGGCGCGAAGGTGCTCACCGGCGGCTCCGGCGTCGACGGTCCGGGCCACTTCTACCAGGCCACCGTGCTCACCGACGTCCCGCAGGAGGCGCGGCTGACGCACGAGGAGATCTTCGGGCCGGTCGCCCCCATCACGCCCTTCGACACCGAGGAAGAGGCGGTCGCGAAGGCGAACGACACCGAGTTCGGGCTCGTTTCCTACGTCTTCACCAGCGATCTCAAGCGCGCGCTGCGCGTCTCCGAGGCCCTCGAAGCCGGCATGATCGGGCTCAACCAGGGCATCGTCTCGAACCCGGCTGCGCCCTTCGGCGGGATCAAACAGTCCGGGCTCGGCCGCGAGGGCGGCTCGGTCGGCATCGACGAGTTCCTCGAAACCAAGTACATCGCGGTGGCCCTGTGACGGCCTACCGTTTGGCGAGCATTCCCGGCGACGGGATCGGCGTGGACGTCACGGTCGAGGCCCGCAAGGTCCTCGACCGGGCCTCCGCGCTCCACGGCTTTTCGCTGGAGTGGACGGAGTTCGACTGGAGCTGCGAGCGGTACGCCCGGGTCGGCGCGATGATGCCGGACGACGGCGTCGCGCAGCTGTCGGCGTTCGACGGCATCCTGCTCGGTGCGGTCGGATTCCCCGGCGTCCCGGACCACGTTTCCCTGTGGGGGCTGCTGATTCCGCTGCGGCGCGCGTTCCAGCAGTACGTCAACCTGCGCCCGGTGCGGCTGCTGCCGGGCACGGCTTCCGTGCTGGCCGGGCGGAAGGCCGAGGAGCTGGAGCTGGTCATCGTCCGGGAGAACTCCGAAGGGGAGTACTCCGCGATCGGCGGCCGGCACAACGCCGGGCGGCCGGACGAATTCGTGCTGCAGGAGTCGGTTTTCACGCGCGTCGGCGTCTCACGCATCATCCGGTACGCGTTCGAACTGGCCCGGACGCGGTCCGCGCGCGTCTGCTCGGCGACGAAGTCCAACGGGCTGATCCACTCGATGCCGTTCTGGGACGAGATCTTCGCCGAGGTCGCAGCCGAGTTCCCGGACGTCCACAGTGAACAGATGCACGTGGACGCGCTGGCCGCGCGCATGGTTCAGGCGCCGGACCGGCTCGACATCGTCGTGGCGTCGAACCTCTTCGGCGACATCCTCAGCGACCTCGCGGCCGCGATCACCGGCGGGCTCGGCATGGCGCCGTCCGGCAATATCAATCCATCGGGTGAATTCCCGTCGATGTTCGAGGCGGTCCACGGCAGCGCTCCGGACATCGCCGGGCAAGGCATCGCCAACCCCGTGGCGCAGGTCCTGGCGGCCGCGATGCTGGTCGAACACCTGGGTGAAACCGTTGCGGCACAAGCAATCCGGACCGCCGTGGACCGGGTGCTCGACGAGGGCCGCGTCCGCACGCCCGACCTCGGCGGCACCGATACCACAGAACGGCTCGGTACGGCAGTGGCCGAAGCGCTGGGCTGAGTTTTTGTCGGTGCCCTCCGGCACGGTGGTCGCAAACCCACCGAGGGGGAGGAGGCACCGATGTGCCGGCAGTGCGACGACCCGGACAGACCCGGGTACCTGGAACGGCTTCGCGAAGGCGTGGCCGACCGTGGCTGGCTCGTGCAGAGCGTCGAGGGGACGGGGCTGTACCCGCCGTGGGCCTACACGATCGGCCTGAGCGGGTACGGCCTGCCCGAACTGGTGGTGACGGGACTGCCCGTGCTCCCGGCCGCCGGTCTGCTCAACGGCATGGCGGCGCACGCAGTGCACGCGTCACCACCATCGCCGGGCGAGGGCATCCCGCTGCGGGGCGGCCCGCTGATCGAGGTCGTCCCGCTCGCGGAGCCGTCGGCGCACCTGGTGTTCGCGGCCGCGTTGTACGGCCCGGGAATCCGTGCGCTGCAACTGGTTCACGCGGACTCCCAGGGCCGCTTCCCGTGGTCCTCCGACTACCGTGACGGCCGCGGCGGCCAGCCGGTCCTGGGGGTTCGCCATGAAGCCTGAGTGCAGGTGCACCCGGCCGACCAACTGCTTCCCGGAGCCTTCGCGGGCCGTCCACGCGCGCATCACACCGGTGCGAGTCCGCGAGCCGGCCGTCCACGTGCGTGTGCCGGTCTTGCGAGCACGCCTGGCGTCGCTTCGGTCAAGCGTTGCCCGGCACCGGCGGCGCGTGCCCGTCCGTGAGGCTGGTCCCCGGCGCGAGCCGCTGAACGGCGTCCTCCATGTGCGCCTCGAGAAGCGTCAGCGCCGTCTCTTCGTCGCCGTCCCGCAGCGCCTGGATGAGCTTCGTGTGCTCTTCCACGCGTTCCTCGACCCGTTGGTAGGTGCTCTGCAGCGCGGTCAGGCACATCCGCGTCTCGATGAGGAGCGTCCGGGCCATCCGGACGAGCCGCTTGCTGCCGGAGGCGTTGATGAGGGCCTCGTGGAACCGGAGGTCGGCGGTGGAGAGCGCGCCGGGGTCGTCTTCGCCGGCGGCGGTCGCCATCTCGACGACTGTCTGCTCGAGGAGATCCGCGATCCGGTTCCGGTCACCGCCACGCAAGGCCCGCAGCATGGCGGCGCGCTCGATGGCGGAGCGAGCGGCGTAGATGTCGTAGACGTCCCCGGGTTCGAGGTCGATGACGAACAGCCCGCGGTGCCGCTCGCTGCGGAGGAGACCTTCCGAGACCAGGTGCTGCATTGCTTCCCGGAGTGGCCCCCGTGACACCTGGAACCGCGCGGCCAGCTCGGTTTCGCCGAGCTGGGTCCCGGGCGGGAGGGCGCCGGTCATGATCGCGTCGCGCAGCTGGCGCGCGATGACCGCGGCCGTGGACTCGCGGCTGACCGGTTCGATCTCGGGCAGCATGCCCGGTGGCAGGGCCATGTCAGACAGCTCCGTCGGGCCGGTGCCGGAAGAGCGCACCGAGTGAGCGGACGAGCCGGTGCTGCCCGGTCAGGCGCAAGCCCTCCCAGACGGTGACCTGGTTGGCGGTCAGCACGGGTTTCCGCAGGGCGGCCTCGACGGCGTTGATCTCGCCGAGGGTGCGCATGGCGGTGTCCGGCACGAGCACCGCCTCGGCGTCCGGGTGGTCGTGGCTCACGGCGAGCTCGACGACGGCTTCCGGGCTCATCGCGCCGACTTCGGCGGCGGTGATGATGTCGGCGCTGGCCATCGAGACGACCTCGATGCCGCCGGCCTTGAGGAATTCGACGAACAGCCGCGCGATGTCGTCCGGGTAGCTGGCGGCCACCGCGACCCGCTTGACGTCCAGCGCACGCGCGGCGTGCACGAACGCGAAGGAGGTACTGGAGGCCGGCACCCCGGCGACGGCGGCGAGGCGGTCGGCCTGGTCGCGGGCGCCGTCCCAGCCGTAGACGAAGCTGCCGCTGGTGCACGCCCAGATGACCGCGGCGGGCTCGTGCTTGCCGAGGAGGGCGGCTCCGTCGGCGAGCCGGGCCTCGCTGCCGAGGTCCAGCAGCTCGGCGACCGCGTGCTTGTCGGTGCCGTAGATGTGCTCGACGGCCAGCCGGATGTCGCCCTCGTCGACGGCTGTGCCGCCGAGCAGCTGCTCGGCCAGCGGGTAGTCGTCTTCGGCCGCGTGGTCGGGGTAGATGAAGCCGATGGTGGTCACGGAACCTCCGGAGGGGACGCAAATTGTCGACAATCCTAGAGGGGTGGTCAAGGAAAACCTTCACGACACGTCACGAAGCCACCTTCCGGGTCCGACGATGGGCAGATTCATCCGGCGCAGGCACGCCCACATGGTCAGCTGGTTGGCGGTGAGCACCGGCTTGCCGAGGGCGGCTTCCAGCGGCTCGATCAGGTCGTAGGTCGGCAGGTTGGTGCAGCTGACGAAGATCGCTTCGGCATCGCCGTGGTCGGCGGCGAGGATGCGTTCGGCGATCGTCCGGTAGCTGACCTTCCAGATGCCGCCGCCCAGTCCCAGGTGATCGCTGGCCACGGTCTCGACGTCCAGTTCCGCGAGGAAGGCGTGCAGCGCCTGGGTGAGGTCGGCGTCGTACGGCGTCAGTACCGAGACGCGGTGGAGGTCGAGTTGCTGCAGCACCTCGGCCAGCGCGCCCGAGGTGGTGACGGCGTCCGGCGCGCCGGCGTCGCAGATCGCCTTGGTCAGCGAGCGTTCGTAGTCGACGCCGTTGACGAAGCTGCCTGAAGTACAGAGGTAGGCGACGACCTCGGGCTCGACGTGCAGCACGTCGCGAGTGGCGCCGGCCAGGTGGTGGCTGTCGCTGACGAGGCGGGCCATCTCCATGCTGACCGGCACCGGCTCGTACGGTGTGCGGGCGAGGTGGAGGGACACCTCCATCGGGACCCAGCGCCAGAGCTCGCGCTCCAGTGCGAGGTCGAAGGGGGCGATGACGCCGATGCCGCGTTGCGCCAGCGGGCCGTCGAACGCCAGGAAGTCGAAATCCAAGGCTCAGCCTCCGGAATACGTCTGCACGTGACACGTCCGGTGCTCCGGGGGTCGTTCCTCGGATTGTTGACAATCATACGAGTGACTTTTACCGTGTCAACGTGATCGCCTCGGAACACCGGGAAACCCCCGTCCTGGCCGTGCTCTGCGGCGAGTCCCGCCCACCGGACATGCGTGCTGTCGAATCCGGGGCGGTCGTGCGTTACACGGACGCGGCGGGTCTTGCCGAAGCGCTGTCCGGAGCGGACGCCCTGTTCGTCTACGACTTCCTCTCCACCGCGGTGCCGGGCGCGTGGCACGCGGCCGACCGGCTGCAGTGGCTGCACATCGCCAGCGCGGGTGTAGATCCCGTGCTGTTCCCCGGGCTGCGTGAGAGCGACGTGGTCCTCACCAACTCGCGCGGTGTTTTCGACGACGCCATCGCGGAGTACGTGCTGGGTGTCGTGCTCGCCTTCGCGAAGGACTTCGCGCGCTCGCACGACCTGCAGCGCGAGGGTCGCTGGTTGCACCGCGAGAGCGAGCGGATCGCCGGCCGCGACGTCGTGGTCGTCGGTACCGGGCCGATCGGGCGGGCCATCGCGCGGTTGCTGCGCGCGGCCGGGATGCGGGTGACCGGTGCCGGGCGCCGCGCGCGCACCGGGGATCCCGACTTCGGCGTCGTGCACGAGTCGGCGCAGCTCGCCGAGTTCCTGCCGCACGCCGACTACGTTGTCGCGGTCGCGCCGCTGACCGAGCACACCAAGGGCATGTTCGACGCGCGCGCGTTCGCCGCGATGAAGCCGTCGGCGCGGTTCGTCAACGTCGGCCGCGGGGAGCTGGTGGTGACGTCCGACCTCGTCGCGGCGCTCGAGGACCGGAGCATCGCCGGCGCCGCGCTCGACGTGTTCGACACCGAGCCGCTCCCGCCGGAAAGTCCGCTGTGGGCCATGCCCGACGTGCTGATCTCGCCGCACATGTCCGGTGACTTCGTCGGCTGGCGGAACACGCTGGTCGAGGTGTTCGCCGAAAACTTCCGCCGCTGGCGCGCTGGGGAGCCGCTGCGCAATGTCGTCGACAAGACGCTCGGCTACGTGCCGTCGGGGAACCAGGGAGCCGGATGAACGACAGGATGCTGACCGCCAGCGAGCTCGTCGCCGCCTACGCCACCGGTGAACTATCACCGATAGAGGCGACGCAGAACGCGTTGCAGGCCATCGAAGCCCGCGACGGCGAGTGCAACGCGTACTGCCTCGTCGACGCCGACCGTGCGCTGGAGCAGGCGAAGGCGTCCGAGATCCGCTGGCGGGACGGGAACCCGATCGGCTGGCTCGACGGCGTGCCGTCCTCGATCAAGGACATGTTCCTCACCCAGGGCTGGCCGACCGTCCGGGGTTCGAAGAGCATCGACCCGGACCAGCCGTGGGACGTCGACAGCCCGGTCGCCGCGCGGATGCGCGAGGCCGGCCTGGTGCTGCTCGGCAAGACGACCACGCCGGAGATCGCGTGGAAGGGTGTCACCGACAGCCCGCTGCAGGGAATCACGCGCAACCCCGCCGACCCGTCGAAGACGGCGGGCGGGTCGAGCGGCGGCAGTGCCGCGGCTGTCGCGGCCGGGATGGGGGAGCTGTCGGTCGGCACCGACGGCGGCGGCTCGGTGCGGATCCCGGCGTCGTTCTGCGGCATCGTCGGGCTGAAGCCGACGCACGGCCGGATCCCGCTGTACCCGGCGAGCCCGTTCGGGCCGCTCTCGCACGCCGGCCCGATGGCGCGGTCGGTGGACGACACCGCACTGCTGCTGGACGTGCTGTCGCTGCCCGACCACCGCGACCCGGCCGCGCTGGCGCCGCCCGTGGCGTCGTTCCGCGAGGCGGTCCGGCGGGACGTGCGCGGCCTGATCGCCGCGTTCTCGCCGACGCTCGGCTACGTCGACGTCGACCCCGAGGTGGCCGCGATCGTCGCGGACGCGGTCCGCGCGCTGGGCGATGCCGGGCTGCACATCGAGGAGACCGACCCCGGGTTCGCCGACCCGAAGCCGGCGTTCGACATCCTGTGGTCCTCCGGTGCGGCCAAGCTGCTGGGCACGTTCCCGCCGGGCTCCGAGGAGCGCACCGACCCCGGCCTGCGCAAGGTCTGGGAACTCGGCCGGAAGTGGACGGCGAGCGACTACCTCGACGCGACCGCCGAGCGCGCCGCGCTGGGCATCCGGATGGGCGAGTTCCACACGCGCTACGACGTGCTGATCACGCCGACCGTCCCGATCGCGGCGTTCGAGGCCGGGCACGACGTGCCGCCGGGCAGCGGGCTGAGCGAGTGGCCGGAGTGGACGCCGTTCACGTACCCCTTCAACATGACCCAGCAGCCGGCGATCAGCGTGCCGGCCGGGCGCACGTCGGCCGGGTTGCCGGTGGGCCTGCAGATCGTCGGCCCGCGGCATTCCGACGACCTCGTGCTGGCCGTGGCGAAGCTGCTGGAGGAAGTGCGGCCCTGGGCGCCTGCCTGACCACACGTGAGGGTGAAACCCGGACCGGACCGCGGCGGGCTGTGCCACTGTCGGCCGGGTGAACGCTCAAGGCTGGCAGTACGAACGAGCCATCCCGACGGTCGACGTCACCGGTGAGCCGACGCGGGTGATCGTCGGGCTGGTCGAACACGGCGACCGGCTGGCCGCCGCACTCCGGGTGGACGACGGAAAGGCGGCGCTGGTCCCGCTCGAGACCGGCGGCGAGCTGCTGAAGGCGCTGCGCGAGACGTTGGAAAGCTGGTGGCGCCTCGACGGTCATCTCGACCTGGCTCCGGAACTCCATCTGGGTCGGTGACGCAGTCAGCCGACGTCGCACCGACGGCGTTGGTGACGTCGTGTTCAGCGCCAGCGTGCTGAACCTCATCCGGGCGCGCCCTGCCGGACCAGGCCGCGGATCTGCGGGTTGACCAGCACGATCGCCGTCGCGCCGACGATCAGGGCCGCGCCGCCGAGGAGCGTGGCCGACCGGCCGGCGTGCTCGGCCAGCGGGCCCGCGACGACCTGGCCGAGCGGCATCGCGAGGAACGAGCCGAGCATGTCGTAGGAGTAGACGCGGGCGAGCTTGTCCGGCGGGATGTTCTCCTGCAGCGACACGTCCCAGGCGACGGCGAACTGCTCGATCGCGACCCCCGAGAGGAACATCGCGAACAGCAGCGGCAGCAGGTACGGCGTCTCGCCGAGCGCCAGCATCGGCAGTGCGTCGACGAGGACGAATGCAACGCCGATCGCGAGCATGCGCCTTGGCTGCCAGCGCGCGGCGACGATTCCGCCGAGCAACGCCCCGGCGGTCTGCGCGGCCAATGCGAACCCCCAGCCGGTGCGGCCGAACGTGTCGTCGGCGACCAGGGGGCCGATCACCAGCAGCGCGCCCGCGTTCACCGCGTTAACGACCGTGAACTGCAGCACCACGAGCCATACCCAGGACCGCGCGCGGAACTCCTGCCAGCCTTCGGCGAGTTCGCCGAACGGGTGGCGGCGCCCCGGGAGCCGTTCGCCGCGCGGGAGCCGGATCCGGCGGTACGCCAGCGCTGCGGCGAGGAACAGCAGTGCGTTCGCGCCGAGTGCCCAGCCGGAGCCGGCGAAAGCGACGAGGACCCCGGCGAGCCCGGCCCCGGCGATGCGGCCGACGTTCGACAGCAGCCGGACCAGCGCGTTCGCCTGGGCGAGCAACGCTGCGGGCACGGTCAACGGCGTGAGCGACGCGGCCGCGGGCAGGGAGATGGCCGAGACAGCGCCGTTGACGAGGCTGAGCCCGGCCAGCAGCGGAACGGACGCGAAACCGCCGAGGACACTCGCGGCGATGACGGCCTGGGTGAGCGCGGCGGCGGTTTCGGTGCCCTGCAGGATGACCGACCGCGGCAGCCGGTCGGCGAGCATCCCGCCGAACAGCACGAGCAGCACGTTGGCCAGGGATCGAGCCCCGACGACGAGCCCGAGATCCACGGCCGACCCGGTGAGATCGACGACGGCGAAGGCGAGCGCGAAGGGGGCGACGGCGTTGCCGAAGTCGGCCAGGGTCCGGCCGGTGACGAGGGCACGGAACCGTGTTTCCCGCAGTGGCGCGAGCAGTGGCGTGGTCATGGCAGCGGCTCCGGTGGGCGCGGGCGGGTTCGGTGAAGGGTGTGAGGTGCTCGGGAGATGAGCGGGCGCCGCACGGCGCGGGTGGGAGTAGTCGATTCGAGGTGTGGGTCCGCGCCGGTCGCGATGCGGCGGGCTCGGAGCGACGCGCTCATCGGCGATCCTCGGCTGCCAGCTCGAACAGGGCCACGCTCGCGCTGACCCGCACCGTTCCCGGTGTCCTCGGTGGCTGCGCTGCCGCGTGCAACTCTTCGCTCAGTTCCGTTGCCTGCCGGAGCGTGCGCGCCCAGAGTTGCGGATCCACCCACAGCTCCGCGTCCGTCAGGGATGCGGGGCGGTCGGCGGCCCGCTCGGCCGCCCGGCGGAGGAGCTCCGTTGCGATGGCCTTCGTCAGCAGCTGCTCCTCGCCCGGCTTGCGGCTCGTCAGGCGCCGGCCGGAGTCGGGGTGGTGGCGGTAGCGCTTGGCGCGGCCGCCGCGGATCTGGACCTCTTCGGCCACCTCCAACAGGCCCGCGTCGTGCAGGCGGCGGATGTGATAGCTCGTGTTCGCCTGCGTTTCGCCGAGTTCGCGCGCCGCTTCGGCTGCGCTCATCGCCGTGCCCGTCAGCAGGGACAGGAGGCGCATGCGGAGCGGGTGGGCCAGCACCCGGAGGTGGTCGTGGGGCATGTGTCAAATCATGCCACGACCGTCAAAGAGTTATTTGGGGGTTTCGTTGGGCGGGAAGATCGATGCAGTGGTCCGATGTCTGTGCTGTGCTGGACGCATGCGTATGACGATCTTGGGTCGCAGCGGCCTGGAAGTGTCGAAGATTGCTTTCGGAACCTGGCAACTTGGCGGCGACTGGGGCGCCTTCGACGAAGACACCGCCGTCGCGGCCATCCACCACGCCCGCGACCTCGGCGTGAACTTCTTCGACACCGCGCAGGCCTACGGCCGCGGCCGGTCCGAAGTGCTGCTCGGACGCGCCCTGCGCAAGGAGTCCGACGTCGTCATCGCCACCAAGGGCGGCATCAACCCGCGCGCCGCGCGGCCGCGTGACTCCCGCCGCGCGTGGCTGACGCAGGGGCTCGACTCCAGCCTGCGCAACCTGAACGTCGACCACATCGATCTCTACCAGGTGCACTGGCCCGATCCGGACACGCCTGCCGCCGACGTCGCCGGGCTCATGCAGGAGTTCGTCGACGCCGGAAAGGTCCGGCACGTCGGCGTCTCGAACTACGACGCCGAGCAGCTCGAAGCCTTCGACGTGACGCGCCCGGTCGAGACGCTGCAGCCGCCGTACCACCTGTTCCGGCGCGGCATCGAGACCGGCCCGCTGCCCTACGCCCGCGCGCACGACATCGGCGTCGTCGTTTACAGCCCGCTCGGCAGCGGCCTGCTGACCGGCGCTCTCACCCCGGGCACGACCTTCGAGCCCACCGACTGGCGCTCGAAGTCGAGTGCCTTCCAGGGGGACAACCTGCGTCGCAACCTCGAGGTCGTCGACCGGCTCAAGGAGTTCGCGGCCCGCCGCGGCTTCACCGTCGGCCAGCTGGCCATCGCCTGGACGCTCGCGCGGCCCGGGGTGCACGCCGCCATCGTCGGGGCGCGGCGGGCCGAGCACATCGAGGCGAGCGTTGCCGCTGCCGACATCGCCCTGACGTCGGATGACTTGGCCGAGATCGACCGGATCACTGTCGACGCCGTCCAGGTCGCCGGCGCCGCGCCGGAGGGCATTGCCTAGAGCACGTACGTCGTGCCGTCCGGCGGAAGCAGTGCGCCCGCGGCCAGTACCGCCGCGTGCTCGGCCGATGTTGGGTCGAGTACGGGGTTCGTGTTGTTAACGTGCGTTAATGCCCAGCGTGGTCCCCGGCGGGCGGCGATCCGGGACAGGCTGGCGGTGATCGGCAGGTGTCCCATCGCGAGCTGGTCCGGGCCGCCGACGCCGGCCATTTCGTCCGGCGCGTAGAACGTTCCGTCCAGGAGCACGAGGTCCGCGCCGGAAACCAGGGTGTCGAACCCGGGAGGCCAGCTCCGCAGGCAAGGCGCGTAGACCAGCACGCCGCCGGTCGTCAGGTCCTCGATCCGGTAGGCGACCACCCACGGCCCGTCCGAACCTGCGGGGACGTACTTCGGTCGCTTGTCGCTCACCGGCAGCGCGTCGACGCGCAGTCCGGGGAGGTTAACTGCGGATAACCACTCCCAGCCGCCGTAGCCGTCGACGATGCTGCGGAAGGGCGACAGCGCGGACAGCACCGCCTCCGGCGCCCACACCGGGAGCCCGCCTGCCTCGCGCAGCATCAGCAGGCCCAGGGAATGATCGAGCTCGGCGTCGGTGAGCAGCACTCCGCGCAGGGGGATCTCGCGCGGTCCCGGCCCCGCGCGCAACGCCGGCGTCCCGAGGATCTGGGACCGGATGTCCGGGGAGCAGTTGAGGAGGTACCAGCCGGCGCCGTCCGCGCTGATCGCGACGCAGTCCTGCGAGCGCGGCACCAGTCCGGACGTGCAGAGGCGGCACGCGCAGTTCCACTGCGGACACCCGCCGCCCGCCGCGGTGCCGAGCAGGATCACCTTCACCGGCGCATGACCAGGTCGGCGACCGGCGGCCGGGCGAGCACCAGGTCGACGACCCCGCGTTGCGGCGACCGGGAGCACACCGGGTCGGTGGCCGCGGCGTCGCCGGTCAGCAGGAACGCCTGGCAGCGGCAGCCGCCGAAGTCGAGCCCGCGGCGGTCGCACGTGCGGCACGGCTCGGACATCCACTCCTCGCCGCGGTAGGCGGTGAACGACGACGAGTCGTACCAGATTTCCGCGAGCGGTGTGTCGCGCACGTTGGAGAGCGAAAGCGTCGAGATCGCGGACGCCGCCGGGCACGGCAGCACGGTTCCGTCCGGCGCCACGGTCAGCTGCCGCGCACCCCAGCCGTACATGCACGGCTTCGGGTACGGCTCGTAGTAGTCGGCGACGACGTAGACGATCTCCATCGTGCCGCGCAGCCGCGCGATCGCCGCGCGCACCACGGGCTCGGCCGCGTCGAGTTGCGCGCGGGTCGGCATCAGCGCGTCCCGGTTGCGCAACGCCCAGCCGTAGTACTGCGTGTTCGCCAGCTCCAGCCGATCCGCGCCCATCCGCTCGGCCAGTTCGATGATCCCGGCCAGCTCGTCGTGGTTGCGCCGGTGCAGCACCACGTTCAGCGACAGCGGCAGCCCCGACGCCTTCACCAACGCGGCCGCGGCGAGCTTCCGGTCGTGCGCCTTCGCGCCGGCCAGCAGGTCGGCCCGCTCCCGGGTCGCGCCCTGCGCCGACAGCTGGACGTGGGCCAGTCCGCGCTCGGCGAGGTCGTCCAGCCGGGCCGCCGTCAGGCCGAGGCCGGACGTGACCAGGTTGACGTAGCAACCGAGCGAGCTCGCGTGCGCGACCAGCTCGGGCAGGTCCGGCCGCAGCAACGGCTCGCCGCCGGACATGTGCACCTGCAGCACGCCCAGCTCGCGGGCCTGGGAGAGCACCGACAACCAGTCCGCAGTGGACAGTTCGGCGGCCCGGGCGGTCAGCTCGACCGGGTTGGAGCAATAAGGACAGTGCAGCGGACAGCGGTGGGTCAGCTCGGCGAGCAGGCCGAGCGGTGGCGTCACGTCCATGCGACGACCCGCCGTTCGCCCAGTCGGGACAGCACGGAAAGGACGTCCTGCGCGAGCACGCCGGAGTAGCGTTGAGAAAGCGCTGTCGTGATTTCGGTGACGGACCGGGCGCCGTCACACAGTTCGAGCACCGCCGCCGCGGTCGCGTTGGGCACCAGAACTCCTTCGGGGAACAGCAAAACGTGCGTCTCCCGGACGTGGTCGAAGGACAGCCGAACGCCGCGACGCAGCTGGGGAACGGAATCGGCGGTGATCACGCGGCCGCCCGCTCGATCGCGTCGAGCATCGACCACAGCACGTCGCACTTGAACGACAACGCGGCGATCGCGCGGTCCTGCTGTTCGCGCGTGACGCAGTGGCGGACCACGATGTCCAGGGTGTCCTTGCCTTCGCCGGCGACCTTGTCGATCCGGTTCGTGAAGTACGCCAGGTCTTCGCGCGCGATCCAGGAGTAGTGTGCAAGCATGTCCGCGACGCGCCGCTGCATCAGGTGCCCGGCGAACATCTCGGTCAGTCCCGATGCGACGGCCTCCCACCACGGCTTGGTCCGCGCGAAGGTCACGTAAGCGTCCACAGCGAACCGGACGCCGGGGACGACGTGCCGTTCGTCGAGGACTTCGGCGCGGTCCAGGCCGACCGCGGTGCAGAGCCGCAGCCAGCGTTCGATCCCGCCGGTTCCGGCGCTGACGCCGTCGTGGTAGACGATCCGGTCGAGCCACTGACGGCGGATCTCCGGCAGCGGGCAGTTGCCGATGATCGCCGCGTCCTTCTGCGGCAGCACGCACTGGTAGTACCAGCGGTTGGCCGCCCAGATCCGCAGCCCGCGTTCGTCGAGTTCGCCCGCGTGCAGCCGGTGGTGGAACGGGTGCGTTCCCCAGTACCGGCCGGAAAGACCGCGCAGCTCGGCGATGAATGCGCTTTCCGAGAGTGGCTCGACCGGCATCCTTCAGTCCGCCATGCGGGCCGCGTAGGCGGTGACCTCCATGGGAGTTTCGTATTCGACGAACTCGGGGGTCGTCCACTCCTCGGTCATGTCCTGCTCCTCTCTCCGGGCGATCGTCGCCACCCTAGGAGCGCGCGGAGCGGACTGACCAGCGAGTTCGGAAAGATTCCTTCCGATGGGGGAGCCGGGTGTCGGTGAGCGGGCTACTTTACCGCAGCCTCGAGTTCCACCAAGGCTGTGTCGAGGTGTGTCAGGATCCGCTGCAGGTGCGGGACGCTGCGGCGGCAGCCGGTGACGCCGAAGTCGAGGTTGTCGCCGTTGCTCGTCAGCGTGATGTTCACGGCCTGACCGTCGAGCAGTACCGACGCCGGGTAGATGCCGTCGAGCTGGGCGCCGTTCCAGTACATCTGCTTGCGCGGGCCGGGGACGTTCGAGATCACCAGGTTGAACGGCGGCCGCGTGTTCTTGACGACGCCCGGGATCGGCGAAACGCCGAGCTGCGCCACGTTAACCGCCGATAACAACAGCGTCTGCAGCGGCGTCAGCTCCGAGAACAGCCGCTTGCCGTTGCGCATCGACTGGTGGATCGTGACGAGCCGCTTGCCCGCGTCCGGCAGGTCGGTGGCCAGGTTGCAGAGCAGCGCGCCGATGTTGTTGCCGGCCGCTTCGCCGGGGTCGTTCTGGCGGCGCAGCGACACCGGCACCATCGCGATCAGCGGCGCGTCCGGCAGCGCGCGCTGCTCGATGAGGTAGTCCCGCAGCGCGCCCGAGCACATCGCGAGCACGACGTCGTTGCGCGACACCCCGGCGGCCGTCGCCACCTTCCGGACCCGCTCCAGCGACCACGACTGCGCCGCGAACCGCCGCGCGCCGCCGATCGGCACGTTGAGCATCGTGCGCGGCGCTTGCCCGGGCAGGGTTAACGTGTGTTCACCGAACGCTTCGCGCGCGACTTTCATCGCCGCGGGCGCCAGGCTCGCGAGCTGGTTGGCCGTCTTGCTCGCGGTCTGCAGGAACGACCGGGGCCGCTTCTCGCGGTCCGCGCCGGGCTTGCGCCGGCTGCCCCACCAGGGCGGGCAGTCCAGGTCCGCGGGGTCGTCCGAGAGCGTGCCCTGCAGCTGGCGCAGCGCCGAGACGCCGTCCATCAGCGCGTGGTGGACCTTGGTGTAGACGGCGAACCGGCCGTCGGCCAGCCCTTCGATGAGGTGGGTTTCCCAGAGCGGGCGGTGCCGGTCGAGCAGCGTGCTGTGCCAGCGGCCGGTGAGTTCCAGCAGTTCGCGGATGCGGCCCGGCTGCGGCAGCGCCGAGTGCCGGAAGTGGTAGTCGAGTTCGAGGTCGGCGTCGAGCCGCCAGGCGACGTGGCCCATCGTGTTGACCGGCCGGGCCGGGCGGCGCCGGAACACCGAGCGCATGTTGTCCGACTCCAGCAGGGCTTTGCGGATGTCGCGGAGGTACTCGTCGCCGGCGCCGTCGGGCTTCTTGAACAGCTGCAGGCCGCCCACGTGCATCGGATGCTCGCGCGTTTCGACGAGGAGGAACATCGAGTCGGTCACGGGCATCATCGCCATGGGACATCACCTTCCGCGCTCGGCACGCCGACTCTACGCGCTCGGCGGCCGCGGGTGGATCACGTTCTACTCTGGCGAGTATGACCGCCCGCGGCACCGGGGAAACGTCGTTGCCACCGATGGCCGAATGCGTCGTGATCGGTGGCGGCGTCATCGGCGTCAGCTGCGCGTTCCGGCTCGCCGAAGCCGGCGTCGACGTGCTGTTGCTCGAACGCGGCGGGCTGGGCGGCGGCTCGACGGCGAAGGCCGCGGGCGGCGTCCGGTCGTCGTTCACCACGCGCGTCAACGTCGAGTTGGGACTGCGCGGGCTCGCCGCGTACAGCGCTTTCTCGCGCGACTTCGGCGTCGAGATCGACTTCCGGCGCGACGGCTACCTGTACCTGCTCACCGACCCGGCGGACATCCCCGCAATCGGACATTGCGCGGAGCTGCAGCGCGAGTACGGCGTCCGCAGCCACCTGCTCGATCCCGCGGAAGCGAGGAGCGTTCTATCACTGATAGAGCCGGCCGGGATCGTCGCCGCGCTGTGGTCGCCGGACGATGCGAAGGCGACGCCGGACGCTGTCGTCCAGGGCTACGCGCGGGCGGCGCGTGCGCACGGCGCGCTGCTGCGCACCGGCGTCGAGGTCATCGGGATCGAGCGTGACGGCGACACGCTGACCGGTGTCGTCACGACAGCGGGGACCGTGCGGACCGGCGCAGTGGTGTGCGCGGCGGGCGCGTGGTCGGGGCGGATCGGCGAGCTCGCCGGGCTCACCCTCCCGGTGCGTCCCTATCGGCGGCAGGTCGTGTTCACCGGGCCAGTGCCCGGGCTGCCGGAATCGGTTCCGCTGACCATCGAGCTGCCGTCGGCGTTCTACTTCCACCGCGAGGGGCCGGGCCTGGCGATGTCGTTCAGCGAGGACGACGGCTTCCCTGGCTTCGGAACCGCGTACGAACCGGGCGAGTGGCTGCCGCGCCTGGCCGAGCTGGCCGGCCGCCGGATCCCCGCCGTGCTCGACGCCGGGGTCCGCACCGCCTGGGCCGGACTGTACGAAACGACGCCGGATCGCAACCAGATCCTCGGGCGAAGCGTCCTGCTGTCGCGGTTCTTCTACGCGACCGGTTTCTCGGGACACGGCTTCCAGATGGCCCCGGCCGTCGGCGAGCTGATCCGGGACCTCTACCTGGAGCGCGAACCGGCGGTGGACATCACCGAGCTGGACGTCCGGCGGTTCGACGGCGCCGGTACCGCATCGGTGGAGCACCACATCGTCTAGGGCCGATTGCCAGATCGTTGAACGATCTGGCAGTATCCGAGCCGTGGCTGTGAGTGGTGCTCGGGAGCTGGTGGACGCGCTGGAAGCGCTCGGAACGGAGATCGTCTTCGGCCTTCCGGGGGTGCACAACCTGCCACTGTGGGAGGCGCTCGGTGAAACCCGCATCAAGCTGGTCGGCGTCCGCCACGAACAGACCGCCGGGTACGCCGCCGACGGGTACGCCCGCGCCACCGGCAAGCTCGGCGTCGCGCTGGTCACCACCGGCCCGGGCGCGGCGAACACCCTCGGCGCGGTCGGCGAGGCGATGGCGTCCGCGGCCCCGGTACTGGTGATCGCCACCGACATCCCCTCGACGCTGCGGCGGCCCGGCGTCGTCCGCGGCGTGCTGCACGAGACCTCGGACCAGCAGGCGATGTTCGCGCCGGTGACCAAGGGTGGCTTCACCGTGCGGGCCCCCGACCAGATCGGCACGACGGTCCACCGCGCCGCCCGGCTCGCGCAGCTGCCGCAGAGCGGCCCGGTCTACCTCGGCGTGCCGACCGACTACCTGCGCGAGAGCGTGCCGCACCGCCGTCCGCCCGCGCCGCACCGCAAGCCCGACGTCGACGTCCCGGACCTGGCGCGCGCCGAGACGATGCTGTCCGACGCGCGGCACCCGCTGATCTGGGCCGGCGGCGGCGCTCTGCGCTCGGGCGCCGGCGACGCCATCGGCGCGCTCGCGGAGAAGCTCGCCGCGCCGGTGATCACCACGTTCGCCGCGCGCGGACTGCTCCCGCTCGACCACCCGTGCCTGGCGCCGAACCCGGTGCACACGCCGGAGGTCGGGGAACTCTGGGACGAAGCCGACGTCGTGCTCGCCATCGGCACCGACTTCGACGGCCTGATGACGCAGAACTGGCGGATGCCGAAACCGCGGAGCCTCATCGCGATCAACGTCGACGCCGACGACGCCGCCAAGAACTACGTTCCCGACCTCACGCTCGTCGGGGACGCGCGCTCTATCGTCGATAGATTGCTGCCGAAGCAACGTCCCGGCCTCGACGACATCACGCTCCGGCTGGCCGGCATCGGCCGCCGGGTGCGCCAGCGGATCCGGGACGAGGAACCGCAGGCCTACGACTTCCTGTCCACCTTGGACGAGGTACTGCCGACGGACGCGGTGCTGGTGTCCGACATGTGCGTCGCCGGGTACTGGGTCGGCGGCTTCCACCGGGTGCGGGCGCCGCGCAAGCTCGCCTACCCGATGGGCTGGGGGACCCTGGGCTACGGCTTCCCGGCGTCGCTCGGCGCGGCCGCGGCCGGCACCGGGCGCGCGATCTGCATCACCGGGGACGGCGGCTTCCTCTACGGCTGCGGTGACCTGGCAACGCTCGCCCAGGAACAGCTGCCGGTCACGGTCATCCTGGTCGACGACGGCGGCTACGGGATGCTGCGCTACGACCAGGACCGCGAGGGCCTGCCGCACCGCGGCGTCGACTGGGACAGCCCGGACTTCGTCGGCCTGGCCCGGTCCTTCGGGGTGCACGCGGACCGCGTCTCCGGGTTCGGGCGGGCGTTCCGGCGGCTGCTCGGCGAGTTCGTCGAGTCGGACGAGCCCAACGTGCTGGTCGTGAAGGCCAAGCTCAAGCCGCCGCTGAACACCTCGCCGCGGTGGTACCGGACATGAGGATCGGCGTCGACATCGGCGGCACGTTCACCGACCTCTGCGCGGTGGACGAGACCGGGATCGTCGCCGTCGGCAAGGTTCTGACCACGCACGATGCGCCCGCTCTAGCAGTGATAGAGGGATTGGCCGCGCTGCTCTCGAGCGCCGGGATCGCCGCTTCCGACGTGACGCAGGTGGTCCACGGCACGACGCTCGTGACGAACGCGCTGATCGAGCGCAAGGGCTCGCGGACTGCGCTGCTCGCCACCGCCGGCTTCCGCGACGTCCTGGAGATGCGCCGCGAGCACCGGTACGAGCTGTACGACCTGCACCTGGAGCTGCCCGCGCCGCTGGTGCCGCGGCACCTGCGGTTCGACGTCCCGGAGCGGATCCTCGCCGACGGGTCCGTGCACACCGCGCTCGACGAGCAGTACGTGCGGAAGCTCGGCCGCGAACTGGCGGACCGCGGGATCGAAGCGGTCGCCGTCTGCTTCCTGCACTCCTTCACCAATCCGGCGCACGAGCGGCGCGTCGCGGAGATTCTCGGTGCGGTCGCGCCGGGTTTGCGCGTTGCGTTGTCGTCCGACGTCGTCCCGGAGATCCGGGAGTACGAACGCGCGTCGACGACGTTAGCGAACGTTTACGTACAGGACCTCACCGAGCGCTATCTGCGCGATCTCGAACACCGATTGAGAGAGCTCGGCATCACGCGGGCGCCGCACATCATGCTGTCGAACGGCGGCGTGGCCACCGTCGAGACCGCTGCGCGGCACCCGATCCGCATCCTGGAGTCCGGCCCGGCGGGTGGTGCACTGGCGGCCGCGGTGCTGGGCCCGCCGGACCTGCTGGCCTTCGACATGGGCGGCACGACGGCGAAGCTGTGCCTGATCGCGGGCGGCACGCCCCTGGTCACGCACCAGTTCGAGGTGGACCGCAAGTACCGGCTGCTGCCCGGCTCGGGACTGCCGGTGCAGGTGCCGGTCACCGACATGATCGAGATCGGCGTCGGGGGCGGCTCCATCGCCCGCATCGACGCGCTGGGGCTGTTGACCGTCGGGCCCGACTCGGCGGGGTCCGAGCCCGGGCCGGCCTGCTACGGCCGCGGCGGAACCGAGCCCACGGTCACCGACGCCGACCTCGTGCTCGGTTACCTCGATCCGCACTACTTCCTCGGCGGCAGCATGCGCCTGGACGTCGAGGCTTCTCGATCAGTGCTAGAGAGAAAGATCGCCGGCCCGCTCGGGGTGAGTGTCGAAGAGGCCGCCTGGGGCATCCACACCAGCGTCAACGAGGACATGGCCAACGCCGCCCGGGTGCACGCTGTCGAGCGCGGGCACGATCCGGCGAAGCTGCCGATGTACACCTTCGGCGGCGCGGGACCGGTGCACGGCGCCGGCGTCGCGCGGGCGCTCGGGGCGCCGTCCGTTGTCGCGCCGCCGGTTGCGGGAGTGCTCAGCGCCGCGGGTTTCCTCACCGCGCCGCTCGCGTTCGACTTCGTCCGCTCCGCGCGCGCGGCCGTCCACGATCTGGAGTGGGCGCAGGTCGACGCGCTGTTCGCCGAGATGGAGGACGAAGGCGCGGCGCTGCTGGCCAAGTCCGGGGTGGAAGCGGTGACGCACCGGAGGGTGGCCGAGATGCGCTACACCGGGCAGGGCTACGAGATCCGTGTCCCGGTCCGCGGCGGTAGCTGGCCTCTATCGCTGATAGAGGATTTCACCCGCACCTACCGCGCGCTCTACCGGCGCACCGGGCCGGCCGTCGGCGTCGAGGTGCTGAACTGGCGGGTCGTGTCGAGCGGACCCGCGCCCGACGTCACGCTGCGGCTGGCCGCGCAGCCTTCCGATGGCAACGCGCAGAAGGGCAGCCGCCCGGCGTACTTCCCATCGACTGGTGGATTTGTCGACACGGCTGTGTTCGATCGGTACCGGCTCGCGCCGGGGACCCGGGTCGACGGGCCGGCCATCGTGGAGGAACGCGAGTCCACCGTGGTCGTCCCGCCCGGCGCGCACTGCGTCGCCCGGCCGGACGGGGCGCTGGAGGTGACGGTGTGAGCGTCGACCCCATCCTCGCCGGGCTGTTCGGCAACCGGCTGCACTCGATCCTCGCCGAGCAGCAGAACGCGCTGGTCAACACGGCCTTCTCCGCGGTCGTGCGGGAATCGCTCGACCTGGCCTGCGCGGTGTTCGACTCCCGGGGCGAGATGATCGGCCAGTCCGTCGGCGGCACGCCGGGGCACATCAACGCGATGGCCACCGGCATGCACCACTTCGTCACGGCCTACCCGCCGGAGACGCTCGAACCCGGCGACGTGCTGCTCACCAACGACCCGTGGCAGACCGCCGGGCAGATCAACGACATCACGGTGGCGACGCCGGTGTTCCGGCGCGGCCGGCTGGTCGCGTGGTTCGCGTCGTGCTGCCACGCGCCCGACATCGGCGGGCGGCTCGTCTCCGCCGAAGCGCACGAAGTCTTCGAAGAAGGCCTGCGGCTGCCGATCCTCAAGTTCCTGCGCACCGGTGAGGTCAACGCCGACCTGGAACGGCTGATCCGGGCGAACGTCCGGACGCCCGAAGAGACCATCGGCGACCTGTACGCCCAGGTCACCGGCAACGAAGTCGGCGCCGCGAGCCTGCTGCGGCTGCTGGACGAGCTCGGTCTCGAAACCCTGGACGACGTCGCCGCCGAGATCATGGACCGCTCGGAGCAGGCGCTGCGGGACGCGCTGCGGGCGCTTCCCGATGGCACGTACACCAACGAAATCGCCACCGACGGCTTCGACGACGAAGAGATCGTGTTGCGCGTTGCGGCCACTGTGGACGGTGACGAGATCCGCCTCGACTTCGCGGGCTCGTCGCCGCAGAGCGGTCGCGGGATCAACGTCGTGCTGAACTACACGCGGGCGTACGCGTCCTTCGCGGTCAAGGCGGCGATCTCGCCGGAGGTGCCGCACAACGCCGGGTCGTTCCGGCCCGTGCACGTCACCGCGCCCGAGGGCTCGGTGCTGAACTGCCGGCCGCCGGCGCCGGTCGCGTCGCGGCACCTGATCGGGCACTTCCTGCCGTCGCTGCTGATCGGCGCGTTGCCGGGCACGGCGATCGCGCCGAGCGCCGACGCGCTGTGGATGACCATCTGGCGCGGACCCGGGTTCATGCTGAACGTCTTCCAAACCGGTGGGACGGGGGCGCGCCGGGACAAGGACGGCCTCAGCACGACGGGATTTCCGAGCGGCCTGCGGTCGACGCCGACCGAGGTGATCGAAACGACGACGCCGCTGGTCCAGCACTCCCGGGAACTGCGTGCCGACTCCGGCGGCCCCGGACGGTGGCGTGGCGGCCTCGGCCAGGTGACGACGATGGCCGTCCGCGGCGGATTCCCCTGGAGCGTCAACGGTAACGTCGATCGCGTGCGTGCTGCGGCGTCCGGAGTGGACGGCGGGCAGCCCGGCGCGGTCGGCCGCTTCGGCCTGCACGGCGGGGCGGACCTGCCCGCGAAGAGCCGGGTGCCGCTGGCTGCGGAGTCCGTTGTGGACGTCACGCTGCCCGGTGGTGGCGGTTACGGGCCGCCGTTCGAGCGGCCGGTGGCGGCGGTACTCGCCGACGTCGTCGAGGGTTACGTCTCCAGGGAAGCGGCGCGCGAGGTGTACGGCGTCGAGGTGGTGTACCTCGGGCAGCCGGACGCGCTCGTCCGCCTGCCCGAGGACTACACAGTGGACGAAGAGCAGACAGCACGACTGAGAGCGGGGAAGTGACATGGGTCGGTTGGCCGGCAAGGTGGCGGTCGTCTTCGGCGGCGCGCGGGGAATCGGCCTCGCCACGGTGAAGGAGTTCGTCGCCGAAGGTGCGACGGTCTTCACTTCCGACATCCGCGAACCCGCGGAAGCGGTCGAGGGTTACCGGCATTCCACAGTGGACGCCACGGACGAGGACGCCGTGGCGGTGTTCGTCGACGGGGTCGTCGCCGAAGCCGGGCGCATCGACGTGCTGTTCAACAACGTCGGCGTCCACCTCGGGAAGTCCCTTGTGGACACGACCTTGGCGGATTTCGACACCATCTTCGCGCTGAACGTGCGGGCCGCCTTCCTCGGCACCCGCGCGGTCCTGCCGCACATGATCGGGCAGAAGGCGGGCAGCATCATCACGACGTCGTCGAACGGCGGCGTGATGGGCCGGCCCGGCGACCCGGTGTACAACGCCACCAAGCACGCGCTGGTCGGGCTGACTAAGTCCATCGCCGTCGCGCACGCGCACCAGGGCATCCGGGCGAACACGGTCAACCCGGGCGCGATCGACACCGACATGCTGCGCAGCACGCTCAACTCACCGGAAGAGTTCGAGACCAAGCAGCACCAGCTGGTCGCGAGCACGCCCGCCGCGCGCGTCGGCGAGGCGTGGGAGGTCGCGAAGGCGGTGGTGTTCCTGGCGAGCGACGAGTCGCGGTTCGTCAACGGCGTCGTGTTGCCGATCGACGGCGCGAAGGCCGCGGGCGCGATGCCGGGCAACCGCTACAGCCTCGATTTCGAACTCGGCGTCAGGTAGTGCCGTGACCGTCGATGCCTCGGGGCTGGAGAGCGCGCGGCACCTGCTCGAGCGCAGTGGCACCGCCGAGCGGGTCGCGGCGATCCTGCGCCAGCACATCACCGACGGCGTCTTCGCACCCGGCGAACGGCTGTCCGAGCCGGTGATCAGCGCTGCCCTCGGTGTCTCGCGCAACACGCTGCGCGAGTCGTTCCAGCTGCTCGCCCACGAACGGCTGGCGGTGCACGAGCTCAACCGCGGCGTGTTCGTGCGGGAACTGACCACCGAAGACATCGCGGACCTCTACGTCGTGCGCCGCGCCACCGAATGCGGTGCGTTGCGGCGCGCTGCGGAGTTGCAGAGTGTCGATCTATCAGTGATAGAGAGCGCGCTCCGGGACGGTCGCGTCGCGGCGGATGCCGAGGACTGGCCGGCGGTCGGCACCGCCAGCATCCACTTCCACCAGGCTCTCGCGGACCTGGCCGGCAGCGAGCGCCTCTCCGCGACGATGCGCCAGGTGCTCGCCGAAACGCGGTTGTTCTTCGTGCTCAACGAGAACACGCGGGAGTTCTACGAACCGTTCCTCGGCTGCCACGAGCAGATCCTGCGCGACCTGCGCCGCGGCCGGTTCGACGCCGCGGAAGCCGCGTTGGACCGCTACCTGCGCGACGCCGAAGCCCGGCTGCTCGAGCTCAGCGCCCGGGGAACGCCACCGTGACCACGCCCGACGAGGAGCCGACGATGCCCCCTGCCCCCGACGGATTCCGGCCGCTGGACGGCATCAAGGTCGTCGACCTCTCCCGCATCCTCGCCGGCCCGTACTGCACGCAGTACCTGGGCGAGATGGGCGCGGACGTGGTGAAGGTGGAGCCGCCGGGGCACGGCGACGACACCCGCGGCTGGGGACCGCCGTTCGTCGGCGACGAGGCCGTCTACTACCTGGCCGCCAACCGGAACAAGCGCGGGATCGTGCTCGACCTCAAGAGCGACCGCGGCCGGGACGCGCTGCGGCGGCTGGTCGCCGGCGCCGACGTGCTCGTCGAGAACTTCCGCCCCGGGACGCTCGAGAAGTGGGGCATCGGGTACGCCGAGCTGTCGGAGCTGAACCCGCGGTTGATCCACGTGTCGATCACCGGCTTCGGGCAGACCGGCCCGTACCGCGACCGCGCGGGGTACGACCTGGTCGCCCAGGCCCTCGGCGGCGTGATGTCGCTGACCGGCGAACCGGACGGCGCGCCGGCGAAGGTCGGGCTGCCGGTGGCGGACCTCAACGCCGGGACGTGGGCGATCATCGGGGTGCTGATGGCGCTGCAGGCCCGGCACACCACCGGTCGCGGCCAGTACCTCGACGTGTCCCTTCTGGACAGTCAGCTGGCCTGGCACGTCTACGCCGCGGGCGCGCACTTCCACGACACACCGCGGCCGCGCCGGATGGGCTCGGCGCACCCGAGCATCGTCCCGTACCAGGGCTACCACGTCGCCGACGGCTGGCTGGTCATCGCGGTCGGCAGCGAAAAGCTGTGGCACGCGTTCTGCGGGGTGCTCGGCCTGGTCATCGCCGACGACCCGCGGTTCGCGTCGAACGCGCTTCGCGCCGCACACCGCGACGAGCTCAACGGTGTGCTAGCGCCGGTGCTGCTGACCCGCACGGCGGCGGAGTGGATGACGGCGTTCGACGCGGCGGGCATCCCGGCGGCCCCGGTCAACGAGATCGACGACGTCTACGCGGACCCGTGGGCGGCGGCTCGCGACCAGGTGGTGCGGCTGCCGCACCCGACCGTCGGGACGTACCTGGGCACGGGCTTCCCGGTGAAGGCGTCGGACACCCCGGCGCGGCCGACGTCGGCGCCCCCGACGCTGGGCCAGCACACCGCGGAGGTCCTCGCGGAGCTGGGGTACCCGCCGGAGGAGATCGCCGGGTTCCTGGACTGACCGGCCAGTCCGGCGCGGGGAACTGTGCACGATGGAGTGTTCGCGCCCGGCGTCCCGCCCTGGTAGGGATGGGGGCAGGACTGAGGAGGACCGATGTCAGCACAACACGCCCTGTGGCACCCGTTCGCCGACATGGGTGCGGTCGACGGCGACCGGATGGTCATCACCCGCGGCGAGGGCTCGTACGTCTGGGACGACGCGGGCCGCCGGTACTTCGACGCGACCGCGTCGCTCTGGTACGCGAACTTCGGCCACGGGCGCCCGGAGATCACCGAAGCCGTCGCCAAGCAGCTGCGGACGCTCGACTCGTACAACCTGTTCGGCTACAACGCGAACCAGCCGGCGATCGAGCTGGCGGACCGCGTCGCCGCGCTGGCGCCGGAACCGGGCTCGAAGGTGTTCTTCGGCTCGGGCGGCGGCGACGTGATCGACACGGCGGTCAAGCTCGCGCGCGCGTACTTCGCGCACACCGGCCGGCCGGAGAAGGTGCACGTGATCGGCCGCGCGCAGGGCTACCACGGCACGCACGGGTTCGGCACGGCCGTCGGCGGCATCCCGGCCAACGCGGCGAACGTCGGCCCGCAGCCGCCGGACTTTTCGCACGTCCCGTACGACGACGCGGCGGCGCTGGAGGCGGAGATCGAGCGCGTCGGCGCCGGACGCGTCGCGGCGTTCTTCTGCGAACCGGTGATCGGCGCGGGCGGCGTGCTGCTGCCGCCGGAGGGGTACCTCGAGGAGGTGGCGGCGATCTGCCGCCGCCACGATGTGCTCTTCGTGGCGGACTGCGTGATCGCGGCGTGGGGCCGGCTGGGCACCTGGTTCGGCATCGACCGCTGGGCGGTGCGCCCGGACATGATCACGACGGCGAAGGGCATCACGGGCGGGACGATCCCGCTGGGTGCGCTGGTCGTGGCGCCGCGGGTGGCCGAGCCGTTCTTCACCGGAGCGCCGGGAGCGCCGATCTTCCGCCACGGCGCCACGTACGCGGGCCACCCGGTGGCCTGCGCGGCGGGCTTGGCGACGCTGGACATCTACGAGCGCGACGGCCTGATCCCTCGCGGCCGCGAGCTGGAGAAACCCCTGGCCGACGCGGTGTCGGGGGTGAGCGGGCACGAGCTGGTGACGGAGGTCCGGGCCGGGCTCGGCTTCCTGGCGGCCGTCGAGCTGACCGCGGAGGTCATGGAGAAAGACCCGGGAGCACCGGTGAAGCTGCAGCGAGCCTGCCGGGACGAAGGCGTGATCGTGCGGAACCTGGGCCGGGGAGTGGCGGTGTCCCCGCCGCTGGTGGCGGCGGAGCCGGAGCTCGACCTGCTGGCGGCGGCCCTGCCGAAGGCGTTGGACCGCCTGGCGGCGCAGGTTTGACGTGGTGACCGGGTTCTTTCCTGCCCTCCGACGGCAGGAAAGAACCCGGTCACCGGTCAGGAGATGCAGAACTCGTTGCCCTCCGGATCCGCCATCGTCACCCAGCTGTGCGGTCCCTGCCGTCCCCGCCACAGGTACGTCGCCCCGCGGGACTTCAGCTTCTCCATCGTCGGCTCGACGTTCTCCGCGCCCACCCACACGTCCAGGTGGACGCGGTTCTTGACCGTCTTCGCCTCCGGGACCTCCTGGAAGAGGATCCGCCGCGGTGGCCCCTCCGGTGGCGAGTCCGGGTGGCGGATCCCCGCTCCCGTCTTCCACACCAGGGCCCCGCGGTAAGTCCGGGTCTCCTCCTCCTTCGCGTACCCCTTCGCGATCATCTCGCGGATGAAGTCCTCGTCCGTCGGCTCCACGGACCAGCCGAGCGTCTCGGCCCACCAGTCGGCGAGCACGTGCGGGTCGGCCGAATCCACCACTACCTGGAAGTCATGCGCCATACCGGCACGGTATCCCAGCCTGAGCGGTGTGCTTGACCAGGGTTTATGCGGGTCGCGGCAGGAGCGTCGACCCGCATTTATCGCCTGAGATCTAGATCTTGAAAGCTGCTGGTCACAGACCGTCCAGCGGCAAAAGTCGGCCCCCGGCGGTGCTGCGAACACCGACCGAGGGCCTTGATCCACTGGTAAGGAGTGGACCCAATGAACATGACGGACAACTGTGCCGACAGGTTGCGTGAAGAGGTTACCGACTCTCGCGCGTTCTGGCAGTCCGACGAGTGCCGGCACTGGTGCCGAGCGCCTCACAAGGACGCTGACCATGTCGACGACCGGGGGCACGACTCCGACTACGTCGGCACGATCACGCTTCGGCACGAGAAGCTGCCGATGGAGGACTTGATCAACGCGCCGTTCATCCCGCCTGTCGCGTTCGTCCAGGTCACCAGGGACGAGGGCGAAGCGCAGGCCCGCGTGCTAGTCATCAAGTGCGACGAGGCGACGCTGAACCTCGCCCAGCAGGAAGCCGAGGAGTTGATCACTGCGCTTCAGGCGGCTGTGGAGTTGGCGCGCAAGGCGTCGTTGACGTAGACGAGACGAGATGGGCGAAGAGGGGCAGTGATCGCGAGGTTGCTGCCCCTCTTTCTTGCGTTCACTTGCGCTAGAAATGGTAACGGATATGCTTCGCTGGCGGCTTCCGGAAATCTAGTTGCAGGTGCAAATCCCTATCTATCTGTATAGGTTCCCTGGGTCTGAGCAGCGTGAATGTCGTTGTTGTGGGCGCGATCGCCCCCTATTCTTCCGGTTTGCGGTGTGCTCCAATGATTAGGCAGGCACGGCAGGAAAGGGATAGACATGGCGCTCGACGCAAACCAGCGCATCATGCGGGCTCGGCTCGGAGCGCACGCGTTGCACAGTCGCGGTGGCACCAACACCGGTCCAGCGCGTGAGGCGTTCAACTCTCGGTTCGAGCGGGAGGTGGATCCGGACGGCACGCTGCCGGCCGACGAACGCGCCCGCCGTGCTGAACACGCCCGGAAACTCTACTTCCAAGGGCTGGCGTTCCGGTCGTCTGTGGCGCGCAGCAAGGCGAAGGCGCTGATCGCTGAGGCTAACGCAGCCGACGCCGCCCTCGACGGTCTCGCTGAGGCGGCCTGACGTGAACGCACACGAGCGGGTGGAACGCGAGATCCAGATTGCGCTACTGCTGAGGCGGTACGCGTCGGACTCGACTCCCTACTGTGAGCTTCGCGCATGGGCGATCTCCGTCCTGGATCAGGCTGGCGGCGGAGGCGACGCAGAGGTCACCATGTACATGCGCGCAAAAGCGGTTGCCGATTTCGATTTCGATGATCGGCTGTACGCCTGGCTTGCGGAAGGCCCCGTCCAGTGACCGAGTCCGACGAACCCTGATAGAGGGCGTTGCAGGTCCCCCCCCCTCTGCCGCTCTGCCGTACGCAGCACTAAGGCTCCAAACGCAGGTGCCCGATGTCCCGCCCATGACAACCACCCGTGGCGGGGGGTCGGGCTCTTGTCGTACCCGAAACACATCTTGGCAGGAGAACTCAAGTTGATTATCGCAATCATGATCGCGATCGGAGTGTGGCTGTCGCTCACGGCCGCATTCCTCGCTGGTCGCGCCTCGGGCGAACGTCGGTTCGCCCGGGCGGTCAAGTTGGCCGTCGCCACCGTCGCCCCCGAACGGGAGGTGACCCCGTGACCGAGGACAACGTGATCCCGCTGCGCGGCGCCACGTTCGCCCGCGTACGGCGGGACATCACCGATGCGTTCGCCGACGTTCGTGCCGGCCGGACCGCTCTGTGGTCGGCGCAGGCGACGATCCTGGCATCGGTCGACGCACTCGAGGAACACCAGCACCGGATGCGGGAGGCGCGCAACCAGACGGTCACCGCGTCTGGCGAGGGTCGCGTATCGAAGAATCCCCGAGCGACTTCGGCGCGGGCAGCTGTCGCCGTAGCGCCACGAGTTGGTAGCCAGCGAGCCCGAATCCTGATCTACGCAGCGGAACACCCGACGGGCGTTTCCGACTACGAGATCAGCCGTGACTTGCGACTGCTGCCCAACTCGACGCGTCCGCGCCGTGGTGAACTGGTTGAAGCTGGCTACCTCGCCGACACCGGGACAACGCGCATTCACCGCGGATCGCCATGGATCGTGTGGATGGTCACCGACTCGGGCCAGGAATGGTACGTCAACAATCAGCAGGAAGACGCCGCTGCGTGATCATTTGCAGATATACTAGGTAAGTCAAAAAGTGTGGGGCGCGTAGTGGCTCAGGCTACGCGCCCCGCGCACAACTCGGCAGGAGTGTTCGTGCTAACTAACTCTAGCATAGAGAAACTGGCTCTGTCCCCGTCTAGCGATGGACATGTGCGGCGTCCCATTCACATGGGAGTCGCCGCGTGAGCAACGAGGACGGAACTGCCAGTATCGGCCGCCAGGCGCCTGAGCTTTTTGCCAAACTTCCCCAGTGGATCATGCTTTCGGGTGCCACCCCTCAAGCCCAGATGCTCTTCACAATCTTGCACGCGCGCGTCAACAAACGACGCGGCGATCAGCTGGTGTGGTGCTCCTTGAGTTCATGTGCAGAGATCATGGGCTTCTCTAGCCGTCAGAAGGTCACTCGCTACAAGAAGGAACTCAAGGAGTTGGGCGCGATCGACGTGATCGAGCGCCCTGGCCAGACCGACCACGTCATCGTCCATGAGACACCCCCGCCCGGCTATACAGGGTTCGTCACGCTCGAGGAGTTCGACGCTGACCGGAAGCGGCGACTTGAGGCCGAACGCGCCGCGAAGGAAGCCGAACGGATGGGCATCTCAATGCAGGCTCGAACCCCACAGGGTTCGACCACTCGAACCCCACAGGGTTCACGAACAAGAAGAACTCAACCAGAAGAATCTTGCACTTCCAGTGGGGGCATTCGCGTGGCGGCCCGAGCAAGCTCGTGCCACGGCAAGAAGCTCATCTCTTCGGAAGCCCTGAAGGGCAAGACCGCCTCGCAGATGGCGAAGACGCTCGTCAGCGTCTGGAGCGCTGTTGTCCTAGAAGAGGGTGGCTACTTGCCTGCCACGGACATGGAGGCATGGGGTCACGACGGAGGGCCGGGATACCGCTCGCAGCACCCGGCGGGGCATCAGATCAAGGAGATCCTCGACGACAACCTCGAGCGACTGGACGACGAGGTGTTTCTGGCTGGGCTGCTGGACGAGGTCCGGGACCATGCTCGTCGGTGGGCGGCTGCTCAACGATCTGCTGCGTGACCTTGCCTGCCACCTACGTGCTGCGGATCGCCGATCAACTTTTTTTCGATCGGCGATCCGCACTCGTTCGAGAAGTTGTGCCACACCGAATGGCATTGCTGACGGCATCCGGTGTGGCATCCGCTATGGCTCACGGAGCACTCAGTGAGGGGCTCACGGAGTGGAAGGGGTTCGGTTAGGGGTCCCGGTATCCTTTACGGAACCCTTCCGTAGGCCTCGCGAGACCCTAACGAGTTCCTCGCGAGACTCTCGCGAGGAACGGCCGAATCTTCGAATCGACGCAGGTCGGAAGCCCTTGTCCCCTGCGACAACACCGGGAGTCCCCAGGGGAGTCACGTGGCCGAAGTGAAACCGAACCAACTCCGATGCAAGTGCTTCGAACTCGGGACCTAACGAGGTCGACGCCGGCCAGGTGTCGGCGCACCACCCGACATCCACTCACTGAGGTCATCGATGTGTATTAGCCGGGTGCCGTGGGGCTTCCGTTGACTGTTCTTCAGACCGCGTCGTCCGCGGCTCGTCTCGTACAAGCGACAAGCCCGGCGAAGAGTATCTGGATGGCAGGACGCCAGTGCGGCTGCCTGCCCGACCTTCAACCACTTGGGCGCTGCCGGCTCGGGTACGGGTGCGGCGGCTGGCGTCACCTCGGGCGACTGGTCTGGGCGGACAACCTCTCGCAAGGCACATGCTTGCACGTCGAGTAGCAGGGCTAGCAATGCCTCGCCGACCGCGTGTGCTCGGACCGTCAACCCTTGGATTTGCTCACTAGTTAGTTCGTTCATCTCTGCATGATCGACTAGCTACTCGCAAATAAAGAACCCCCTCCAGGTGTGCGAGACCTGGAGGGGCACTGATCCCTGCGACCATTGACCAGATGATCTTCCAACTTGACGCCGTCGATAATACCAGACGAAGGTCTTGATTCCCGGGGTCCGCGACGCTACTATGTGTTTAACTGGAGATGCGTGCGGGCACATCCTGGGAGCTTGACAGCAAGCCTAAGCCCGCCTACTCTGTTTTAAGGTCGGAGTATCGCGCCCACATCAGGGCTTGCGGAAACCCGGGCGCATCCCGTAAAATGCGAAGCAGCGGTAGTACAGCTGTATCTACTTCCCAAAAGGCCCCACGCCCACCAAGGCGACGGGGCCTTTCGCATGTCTCCCGGAACCCGCGGAAACGCCAATCAAACTCGCCGCCGAGCTTCCGGTTCAGCTCCGGTTGAGCGGGGCGTGCGCTCTCCTGCCTGCGCCGCCCCGCTCCCGGTCCCAGTCCCCATGACGAGGACGCCCCATCAGGGCATCTCTGCCCGCACGAGTTGACACACGGGGGTGTGACAGTGGCTGCCCGCAACGAGTCCCGACAGAACCCCGCTGAGACTGCTGAGCGGCAGGTCCGGGCGTACGAACTCGCACTGCGCGGGCTGAGCTTGCGGAAGATCGCCGCAACGATGACCGCCGAAGGTGATCCGATCTCCCACGAGACTGCGCGCCGGCTGATCGCAGCTGAGGCAGACGAACGGGTGGCGCCGCTTGCTACGGCCTACCGGCAAATGCAGCTGGACCGTCTGAACGAGTTGCGTGAACGGGTTCTTGAGATCCGCGAGGCGACGCACTTGACGGTCTCGAATGGCCGTGTGGTCATGCTTGAGAGTGAAGACGGGGTGAAAGTCCCGCTCCCTGATGACGCACCTGTTCTGGCGTCGGTTGACCGGCTGCTCCGGATCGAAGAGCGCATCGCTCGACTGCTCGGGTTGGACGCTCCCGAGAAGGCAGAGATCACGTCCACTGTGGAGCAGATCTCCCCGCCTGTCCTGGACCTGATCGAGCGGGCAGAGGCAGCCGCGCAGGCCGATGTGGACGCGGTCCAAGGCGGGGCCGACTGAGGATCATGTCGCGCCGTTGCCGTTGCCGTTGTCGCGGCCGTTGAGCAGTTCGGTCAGGGCTTCATCGGGGATCGAGTACGCCTTGCCGAGCTTCACGGCCCGCAACTTCCCGGTCGCGATCAGCCGCATCACTGCCCGGTACGGCTGCCCGATGCTCTCGGCGACCTCGTACGCGGTCCATGCACGCCGCTCTACGCCGCTCTTGTCCAAGTTCGTCGCCTCGTTCCTGATCATCGGGCCCTACCCCGGTGCAGTCGTTCGAGGCCCGGCAAGTGCTACAGCCGCCATGGCTGCGCAGAGAGCGGGGACCTGTGCGGCTGTGTGCGGTGAAGGCAGACGATGCGGGTTGTGGCGAGTTCCGGATCAAGGCGCCGGGGCAAGCGTTGAGGCAGCGCGGTCACGACGTGACCGTCCTGCCCGGAGTGCCGGCCAGTGTCGCCGACTTCGATGCCCTGGTGGTCCAACGCATCGTGCTGCCGGCTCCCACCCGGACGTTCCTGAAGCATGCTGCTGCGGGCACCGTCCGGACCGTCGTCGAGCTGGATGACGACCTGTGGAACCTGGACCCGTCCAACCGGCAGGCAGCCGACTTCTACACGCCCGAGATGCTTCGCAACCTTGAGCGATGCTGCGAGGCCGCCGACGCGGTGACGGTCACGACTGACTCGCTTGCTGAGCGGGTGGCGCGGTGGAGCGGCAACGTCCACGTCGTACCCAACCAGGTGCCGGCGTGGCTGCTCGAGCACAAGCGCCCCCGCAATCCGGACGTGGTGACCATCGGCTGGCGTGGCGGCACCTCTCACGCCCGGGACTTCGGGGAGATCGCTAAGCCGCTGCGCCGGTTCCTCCAGCACCCGGACCAGCGGGGCCGCGTCGAGTTCCACTCGATGGGCATGGACCACACACCTCGGGTCGCGTCACGGCACACGACGCTGCGGCACACGGGCTGGCACACCAACGTCGCGGACTTCCTCCGGGCGGTCGACTTCGACCTTTCCGTTGTGCCTCTTCGGACCAGCGTCTTCAACCAGAGCAAGAGTGATCTTGCCCTGGTGGAGATGGCGGCCCTGGGGATCCCGACCGTCACGAGTGACACGGGTCCCTACGCGTCGGCGCACGGTGGCCCCAACGTGGCGTGCTCGACGCCGGCCCAGTGGGAAGACGCCTTGACGGCCTTCACGACGGACGACAGCTACCGGCGGCAGGTCGGTAAGGCAGCGAAGGAATGGGCCGCCACGCGCACCCTTGAGGGCAATGCGTGGCGGTGGGAGCAGGCGTGGCTAGGTGACGCCCGCCACGAACAGCAGGCGGCCTAGCTGCCGCCACCGCTAGCGGACGTGATCGTCGATGCCCCGCTTTCGGCACACACCCACTGTCCTGGCCCGAACGTGGCAAGCGGGTTCTTCGCCCGCGGGTCGTGCGGCACCTCGGCGGTGAGGACATCGAGGGTGCCGTCTCCGTTGACGCGGTACGTCTTGGCCGTGCCGTAGGCGTAGCTCCGCGTAGCGGTGTGCACGGTGATCGACATGTAAGTCCTCCCAGGCGTCAGGGCTTTGGGAGTTGATCGATGGCGTAGAGCACGGCGTTACGCGCTGGTTCACGCTCGGCAGGAATGGCAGGAAGCAGTAATGGCCGTAGAGACTCCGTGCAAGCGCTGGGAAGGCGGACACCACAGCCAGGGCTACGGCGTCACCCACGTGGACGGCGAACCGGTCCTGGCCCACCGTGCCGCATGGCTCGCCGTCAACGGGCCGATCCCGGACGGGAAGATCCTCCTCAACCGGTGCGAGAACCGCGACTGCGTTGAGGTCACACACTGGGTGCTGGGCACTCAGTCAGACCGGATGCACGAGTTCATCGCGGCCGGCAAGTTCGACGGTGGGCACCTCCGCCCGCCGACGCCTGAGGAGCGCGCCCGCGGAGAACGGATCCACACGGCGAAGCTGGCCGCGGAGGATATCCCCGCCATTCGCCAACGCGCCCGCAGTGGCGAGTCCCACCGGGCGATCGCCCGCGACTACGACGTGTCCAGGCCGACCGTCTCGTACGCAGTGCGGGGGGAGACGTGGGCGCACATTCCGGACTTACTCCCGCCGACGTAAAGGCTTACCTGGATCAGTTCCCCCGTGGGGTGCTGGATACCCCGCGGGGGCGCCGGGCGTTGACCCGTACGCGGCCGATGCTGTTCGCCCTCCTCTACTTGGATCACCATCTTCGGTCTGAAGAGACCGGGGGGTTGATCTCATTCAGTGAAGCCCACGTCGAGTGGTTTGAGCTGGCCCGCCGCTACATGCGGCCCATCGCTTCGGTACCGGCCATGTCGATGCGAGACGCGATCATTGCCCCCCGCGGCTTGGCGAAGTCCACCGACTGGTTCCTGATCATCCCGATGTGGCTGGCTGCTCACGGGTGGCGACAGTTCCAAGCGGCCTTTGCCGACTCGGCAACCCAAGCCGAGGAACACCTATCGACGTTCAAGCGAGAGCTGGAGAACAACCCGTTCCTGCGGCTCGACTATCCCGATCTGTGCACGCCGGCCCGTCGCCCTAAGGGCGGCGCTGTCCGGGACACACAGTCTATGTATATCGCCCGGTCAGGGTTCATCTTCGCCGCCCGCGGCATCGACAGTGCCGTGTTGGGCTTGAAGGTCGGGAACAAGCGACCAGATCACATCATCCTCGACGACATCGAGGGCGCTGAGGGTTCCTACTCGCCGCGGCAGAAAGAGTCCAGGCTGAAGACGGTCACGTCGGGCATCCTCCCGATGAACCCGAACGCCTCGGTGACGATGGCCGGTACCGTCGCCATGCCAGGCGCGATCATCGACGACATCGCGGCGAAGCAACGCGGCGACGAGTACCCGTCGTGGGTCGACGACGAACAGTTCGTTCCCCGGTACTACGACATCATCCAGACCAACGAGGACGGCACAGAGCGGTCTATCTGGCCTGAGCGGTACCCGTGGTCCTGGATCCAGCAGTACCGCCACACCCGGTCGTTCCAGTTCCAGTACCGCAACCACTCACTCGCGGCTGACTCGCCCTACTGGACGCTTGATGTGTTCCGGTACCGGCCCGACGACAAGGCCGGCTTACCGCCCATCCAGATCACCCACCAGATCCTGTCGATCGACCCTGCGGTGACGGACAAAGAGCGGTCCGACTTCACCGGCCTGGCGGTCGTGGCGTACTCCCGGATCGAGGACGTGTGCCTCATCCGGGACGCCTGGCAGGTGAAGCTTCCGCCGGGTGAGCCGATGCGGCTACGGGTGTTGCAGATCCTCAACGCCTACCCGGAGATCTCCGGCGTCGTCGTGGAGACCAACCAGGGCGGCGACCTGTGGCGAAACACCGTGCTCACCGGCCTGCCTGTCCCCGTGCGGACAACCCACTCCAGCGACCCGAAGGAAGTCCGCGCCGGTCGGGTCCTGTCCAAGTACCAGCGGGGCAAGGTCTTCCACGAGAAGCGCCTACCGGCCCTTGAAGGGCAGATGGTGGCGTTCCCGCGGGGTGCCCATGACGACCTCGTCGATGCCGCCTGCCAGGGCGTGACCGTGTTCCTCAAGGGCGACACCCCGCCGCCGCGCACATCAGCACGTGAGGGCGCCGCATAGCCGCCCCTTCCACCGTTTCGACTGTCCCGAGGGGGCGTGATGGCCAACGACCTGGGGGATGCCCTCGAAGCGATCTGCGCGGCGGAGCCTGGCTACGGCAAGGCAGTGGCGTACTCGGACGGTCCGGTGACTGAGGTGTTCGCATCGCGGCGGATTCGCCGGCTGCTGCGCGACAAGGGCATCAGCTTCCAAACCCTCTTGGGTTGGGTCGTGATCGACGCCGTCGCGGACAAGCTGAAGATCACCGCGATCAGCAGCGACACCGACGAACGCACGGCGTTGCTCGCCGCGGTGGATGAGGTCAACAACATGGCCCTCGTCCGACCGCAGGTGATGCGCCGCGCTCTCCAGTTGGGTGACTCCTACCTGTGGGCGTGGCCCGAACTGGACGACAAGGGCAACCCCGTACCGGGCAGCGTGCGGATCAGCTGGCATGACGCTCGGAACATGCGGGTCCTGTATGACGAGGACCAGCCCGGTGTGCCGCGTCTGGCGATCCAGCGGTGGGCCGTGACGACCGATGAGGGCAAGCGGGTCCGCGTGGACCTGATCTACCCGGATCGGATCGACCACTTCATCAGCAAGGGAACGCGGGCGTCAAAGCCGTCGGACTTCCAGCCCTACTCCGAAGAGGGTATGGACTCCACGGAGGAGAACCCCTACGGCTTCCCGGTGTTCCACTTCCACGGAACGGGTTTGCCGGGGGAGTACGGCACCCCGGAGCACGCGTCGTTCTACGGCTGCCAGGACAAGCTGATCAAGCTGACCTCGGTGCACATGGCGGGGCTCGACTTCCACGGCATCCCGCAGCGAGTGGCCCTCGAGGACGGCACCGGCAACGCCGCTGCTGACGCCTCCAACCTGGATGAGGACGAGTTCGCTGTGTCGCCCGATGGGCAGCGCACGGACACCGTCCACGGCGGAGACGCTACGTCGAAGCTGTCTTCGGAACCGGGCTCCGTCTGGTTCCTCAAGAACGTGAAGCAGTTCCTTCAGCTCGAACCGGCTCCGCCCGGGGTGTTCCTCGATCCGCGACAGGCGTACCTGCGCGAAGGTGCAGTGGCAAGCAAGACGCCGCTGCATCTCTTCGACCGGTCGGGGCAGCTCCCTTCCGGAGAGTCGCTGAAGACCGCGAACGAACCGCTGGACACGAAGTCGGACAGCCGTAAGACCTCGTTCGACGGGACGTGGCGTGCGTTCTACCGGTTCGTGCTGAAGCTGCTCGGACAAGCCGATGCGCCTGTGTCCATCGCGTGGGCCCCGATCGAGTCGACCGACGAGACCACGAAGCTGGGCCACGCCAAGCAGAAGCAGGAACTCGGTGTTCCGGTCGACCAGTCGCTGACTGAGGTGGGCTACAAGAGCACCGACGTAGAACGCTGGATGCAGGATGGCGAGGGTGGCCTGCCAGCCCGTGTCGAACTGCTCCAAGGCTTGGGCGCGGCTGTCCGTGACCTGAGTACTGCTGTCGCTTCGGGGATCCTGGACAAGGCAACTGTCGACGCGGTGATCACCAAACTGATCGGTGACGTGTCCGATGCCGGCGCCGCGTGACCCGCGGGAGCTGATTCGCAAGCACGACGATGACGCTATGGCCGCTGAGAACGCGGCTGTTGCTGATGTTGTCGCGCCTGTCGAGTCGGCGTTCACCGCGTTGTGGCGCTGGATCCTCCGGACCTGGAACCGCCTATTCGGGCCGCCGAAGACGCAGGCCGAAGGCGCCCGGCTCAGAGGGCTTCTGGACGACCTGACTGCCCAGATCGTAGGTATCGGCCTGGACCCGAATGACGCGCTTCTCAAGCACGCTCAGCGGGCACGGCTGCTCGGTGCCGACCAGGGCGCACGAGAGGCCGGGATCCCGCCGATTGGTGATCCCGGCGAGGTGTCGAAGGACACCCGGGACGCGATCCACCGCGGCGTCCGCTGGGCACAGCAGAAGCTCGAGACCGGCGCCGACGAGTTACGAAAGTTGGAAAACGCGGACCTTGATCAAGTGCTGGAACAGGCGTCTGTTGCGCGGCAGGCGAAGGCCATCCTTGAGCGCACCGCACGGACAACCTTCAACGACGAGCTGAACGCGGGGATCCGCGTAGCCGCCGAGAAGGTCGGCGCTCGACTGGTTTGGATTGCAGAGCGAAACGCGTGCCTGTCTTGTACTGCTCTGGCGGGGCATGTGGTGACTCCTGGGCAGCCGTTCCCGGACGGGACCCGGTTCGGCGGCAGACGCGGCGAGTTCGCTCCCGTCACCGAACCCCCGTTTCACCACAACTGCCGCTGCCGTGTCTCGCCCTGGATAGGTCACGACACGAAAGCAGCAGGGGCCGTCACCCACGACTGGCAGGAAGCCATCAAGGACGCGCTAGCCAAGGGCGACACCGTGGCCGCAGACGCGGCCCGTCGCGCTGCCGCAGCAGCGTTGGCGTCAGCGGCCGAAGACATGCCGCAGGCGCTTCGTCGTGAGGCTGAACGCGCCGTGCTGCGCGGCGACTCCGACTTCGACAGCGAACGTGCGCGCCTCAGCGCCGCCGACCGACTCCTGACCCGCATCGGGGCAGGGAAGAACTCACCTTCCCCATATGGCTGGCGTGTTCCGGCATCGGTGAAGGCGAAGTCACGGGCCGCAGTTAAACGCGGCTCATTCGACAAATAAGCAGCCCGCGACGGGCTTTCTTTCCATAGGAGAGGTGCGCCGAGATGGCGGACGAAAACACCACTGAGACCACGACCGAAGAGGCGCCCGTTGTCGCGAAGGCGACGGAGGCTGAGGAGTGGACTCCGCCGACGCGTGAGCAGTACGAGGCGCTGACCGCGAAGCTGTCGAAGGTCAACGCTGAGTCCGCTGAACGCCGTCTGGAACTGAAGGAACTGCGCAAGCAGACCGAGACGGACGCAGAGAAGGCGAAGCGGGAAGCGCTGGAAGCAGCCGCTGCCCTGTACAAGCCGACCGCCGTCAAGGCATCTGCCCGCGCTGCTCTGCTCGAAGCAGACGCCCGCACCGATCGGGTGGGCGCTCTGGCCGGCCTCATCATCCTGTCCAACCTGGACATCGGTGAGAACGGCGAGATCACCGGCCTCGACGCTGAAGTCAAGCGTGTCAAGGCCGAGTACCCCGAGTTCTTCAAGGCTGAGGGTGAGGGCGAGAAGCCCAAGCCCGGGAGGCTGACTCCTGGTGGCCGTCCTGCCGCCACGGCCCCGAAGACCCCCGGCGAACAAATCGCCGCTCGCTATTCCTGACCTGTCGAGAAGACGGGCCCACCTGAAACCGCAGCCCCGTGAGGGATCGGCGGTGACTTTCCCCTTTCCCTCTTCAAGAAACGGAGAGACGCCATCATGGCCGTTTCCTTCACGGGTGCCGGGTGGATCCCGGTCGAAACCAACCCCGATGTCATCCAGAAAGTCCAGCAGGCTTCGGCCGTTGAGCGCTGGGGCAATCACGTCCCGATGTCTTCGCAGACGAAGTACACCCCGCGTTCGGGTGGCGTCGTCATCGGCCGTTGGGCCAAGTCGACCAGCGCCCCGGCGGACAGCTCGGGCAACGACTCGGTTCTCCTGAACGCCGACAAGTTCGGCGGCAAGGTCACCGTCGCCGAAGAGGACATGGCCGACTCTCTCGCGTCGATCGTCGACACGAAGAGCATGGACGCCGCGACCTCGTACGGCAAGCTGTTCGACAACGTCACCCTCGGCATCACTGCCGCGAAGGGCACCAGCGGGTGGGGCTTCGACAGCCTGTACTACCTGCTGACCCAGGCCGACAGCACGACCGGGTACACCGCGAACGCGAACCTGACCCTGGCCGGCACGGGCGGCATCACGTACGACAACCTGTCCGCTTCGCTGGGGCAGATTGAGCAGGGCGACTACTTCGACCCGGCTCAGACCGTCGTGATCGCTCACCCGTCCTTCGCGCAGACCCTGCGCGGCATCAAGGACGGCTCGAACCGCCCGATCTTCAACGAGAGCACCAACGGCACCGCCGGGGGTGGCCAGGGCGGCACGGTGACCCTGTTCGGCTACACGCTTCAGTGGTCGCTCGGCGCGAAGACCAGCGCGGCCGGTTCGCCGTCGCCGACCGGCAAGCCGTTCATCGTCTTCGGCAACCGGCAGTACCTCCAGGTCGGTGACCGCGACCCGCTGGCGGTCAACTTCCAGGACTCGCAGACCGGTATCGGTGTCGACACCGACGAGAACGTCCTGTACTTCCGCGCCCGCAAGGCGTTCGCGGTGGGTGCGCCGGGCGCGTTCGCGATCCTCGTCAACGGCTGACCAACGTCAACCTGACAAGGGGGCTGCGCGGCAAGTCCGCGCAGCCCCCTTCGCCGTGGGGAGGCATACATGCCCGACACATGGGCGACGACCACGGATGTGACCACCTACACGCGGGCCAACGTGGACGCCGCAACCCTGGCGGTCGCACAGGCCACGATCGATATCAGGGCTGGTCGCCTGCCGGTCGATGCTGACCGCATCGGTGCCCGGGACCAGTACTGGCTGAAGCTCGCTGTCTGCTATCAGGCCGCGTGGATCAACTCGCAGCCTGACGCGTTCGACCGCCTTGACCTCACGTCGTCGGGCGGGGCGCAGTCGACGAGTTACGCGCCGTCCGCGATGACGCTTGCGCCGTTCGCGAAGGATGCGCTGAGGCGGGTGTCGTGGCTCCAGGCGCAGTCGTTGCGTGTGCGCGCACCCTATGAGGACGCTGATCCTCGCAGGGACGTGTACGGCGACGACTACCAGGACCCGGGTGTTTGGCGGTCAATCTGATGTGGGCGCTAGCGACCTGCCGTGCCTCGATCTACCGAGGCACCAGCGCGGATCCCGACTACGGGGACCCGGTTCCTAACAACAGCGCGCCGCTCTACACGAACGTCCTGGCGGCGATCGAAGAGAAGCGCGCCACTTTTTGGGACCACGCATCGCAGACACCCCGTGTGGTGCGGAGCGTCCTCGGGACCGTCCCCTCTACGACGGACATCAAAACCGGCGACCGCATCCGAGACGGCAAGACCGGTGCTCTGTACGTCGTCCTGAACGTCACCAGGCCGCAGCAAGCCGGCCGTGAGCCCGATACCCAACTCGATCTTAAGCGCGTCGGCGACGACGGGGGGTGAGCCGTGAAGTACGTCCCTAGCGGAGACTGGCGAGAGAAGATCGCCGCCGATGTTCGGGACCTCTTCGGCAGGCTAGTCGGCGAAGTCCTCGAGGACGCGCAGGCGATGGTTCCTGTCGACACTGGCCACCTACGTGAGTCGCTGTCCAGTGAGATCCGTGGAGAGACCGCCCGGATAGGCAGCGATCTGAACTACGCCCTGTACGTCGAAGAGGGCCACCGCGTGGCCTACCGGGATCCCCACACAGGGGAGACGGTCTTCACGGGCGACATCGTCCCACCTCAGCCGTATTTACGTCCCGCGCTATTCCGAAGGCGGGTCTGAGACATGGCTCCATTCATTTACGCCTCAGATGAGGCAGTGGCGAAAGCGTGGATCGGCCAACTCTCCGGCTTCTCGACTGTAATGGTCGGAGAGACACTGCCACGCGACAACTCCACCTGGGCAACATCCGGGTACGTCACCGTGGCTCTGGCTGGCGGCACCACTGTCCCGGAATTTCGTCTGGAGTCTCCGGTGATGGATGTCCGCAGCTGGGCTGTGACGCCCGGCAGCGATGACCCACCGTGGAACAAGGCGCGCAACCTTGCGCTGTCTGTCCAGGCTGGCACGTACAGCCTCACGCCGTGGTTCCTCGAACTTCCGGCGTGCGATGAGAACGCGGTCGTGAAGGCCGCCTACCTCATCGGCAAGCCACGTCGTGGCTATGGCGATTTCGGCAGCTATGCCGTGTACGCCCTGAACCTGGTCCTGAAATGGGTCCCGGTCGCTAAAAGCACCCCGTGATGGGGAACTGACAACAACCCTCTTGGGGCCGTCAGGTCCCCATTCCCTCATGGAGTTTTCATGGCTGACACTGCCGGCCTTGACCCGACCAACCTGGTTATGGGTCCCGCCCGACTGTACATCTACAAGAACGCGTTCGACCCGACTCTCTCGTACGAGCCGGCGCTGACCGACGTGAACCTTACGCCCGCCTCTTCGGCGTTCTATGACACAGGCTTCACCCTCGGTGGTACCAGCATCAGCATCGACCCGACGTGGACTTCGCTGATGGGCGACCAGGTCCCCGACGACCTGGGCGCCCGGCTGACCGGTCGGAAGATCAAGTGCACGGTGAACTTCGCCGAGATCACCCGTGTCAACCTCAACTACGCCTGGAACATGACGGCGGGCTCGACTGGCGCGAACTACGCCGTTTCTGACCTGAACGCCGGCCAGACCGCGAACCGCGCCCCGTACCGGACCCTGCTGATCGACGGCCTTGGCCCGGACAAGACCGATGGCAGCGCCTCGTACAAGCGGCGCGTGATCCTGCGCAAGGTCCTGCCGTCGGGCAACACCTCGCTCGACTACAGCAAGGCCGATCAGCAGGTGCTGAAGGCGGAGTTCCAGGCGTTTTTCGTCACGGAGACGGTGAGCCCCATTCGGATCATCGACCAGACCAGCTGATCCATCCCCCGACGCAGCCCCGTACCCGCGTGTGCCTGACCGCCGCGGGTACGGGGCTGCCCCATCTCCAGTCCTGTCAGGAGGACCAAAGCATGGCCGCATCAACCCCCCGTAAGACCGCCACCCGCAAGGCGTCGACCACCCCGCGTCGGACGAAGCCCAAGCCGCCGGCCGACCTCGGCATCGTCCTTGACGACGACGCTGCCCGTGCCGAGACGGAAGCCCTGGTTGCTGACCGGGAGCCGCTGTTCACCATCGGCGGCAAGACCTACACGATCCCGAAGCTTGTCCCACCGTCGTGGTCGCTCAAGGCGTACGAGATCGCCGTCACGGCCGGGGAGCCCGCGGCCCTCGCGTTCGCTGCGCAGAAGCTGCTTGAGCCGGAAGCGTGGGACGCGTTGGTCGGCTGCGAGACGCTGAGCCGCAGCGGCATGACCACGGTCCTTCAGGCGCTGATGGACAAGCTTCTCCCCAACGGGGCGTTCGTCCCAAAAGCCTGATCGACACGTGGCATGACCGGCTCTCAGAACTCGGGTGGTTCGTCATCCACCTAGATGACGTGCTGTGCGACATGTCCGTGTTCCACCGGGTCGACGACATGGACGACTTGCCCGCGGCTCTGTTCTTCCCCCGCATGTACCGGCTCCCGCTGTTCGACGGCGCGGTCCGGTTTGCGTTGATGAATGAAGCCCGTGATGAGCAGGTGACTCGTCGGCCTCAGCCCGCTGATTCGCCACAGCCTGCGATGACCGCATACAGCCGCGATGACCTCGCAGCTCTCAACAACACCAAGCCTTACGGCCCTATGGGCGTGAACCAGGCCGGGGTGTTCGACCTGGGTTAGGGGTGACCGGTGCCCGAAGGTGACGGCGATTTCAAGCTGGCCGGCGCATATGTCGAAGTCCACCTCAAGGACGAAACGTCCGGCGACGAGAAGAAGATCCGGGCGAAGCTCGAGGGCGACAAGCCGATCAAGCTTGAGACGGCGCTGAAGGATCCCGAGAACGCCAAGATCGTCAAGGAGAAGATCGAGCGGGAGACCAAGCCGACCATCCGGCCGGAGGTCACCAACCCGATCGATGAGGCATGGCGGCGGAAGATCCAGGCCGCCATCGCTTCGACTGCCACGAAGGCGCTCGACGTTCCGGTAACCCCGGACACGGAGATGTTCCGCCGTGACCTTGAGGCGTCGCTCAAGAAGGCGCAGACGCTGGTCCGTGCCGAGATCCCGACGACGCCTGAGGGCGCTGAGAAGTACCGGGCGCAACTGCAAGCCCTCGTCCACCTTGCGGAGTCGGGTGTCAAGGCGAACATCCCGGTTGAGGTCGATGAGAGCGGGGCTCGCAACTCGGCACGCAAGGGCGGCGCGGCTGTCGAGAGCGAGATGAACCGGGCGGCCAAGCGGGCGAACGCTCAGTTCGATGGGCTGAAATTCCTCGGTCTGTCGGCTGGTCTGCCTGCGGCTGCCCTAGTGGGTGCGGCAGGGGCCACGGCAGCGCTTGCCCTCGTCAGCGGTGGGTTCGGCCTACTCGCTGTGTCGATGGTCTCTGGCAACGAGCGTGTGCAGTCCTCGTTCCAGCAACTGTCCCACCAGGTTCAGACTGACGCGACGGCGATGGCGCAGCCGCTTGAGAACGATGTCGTCGGCGCCATCGACACGATGAACGACGCGTGGACGAAGGTCCGTCCGGCAGTACAGACCGCAGTTCGTGGCTCCGCGCCCGCCATCCGGGAACTGAGCGGCGCGGCGAGCGACTTCGCCGTCAACGTGATGCCTGGTGTGGTCACGGCGGTGGAGTCTGCTGAGGCCCCACTGAAGGGGCTGCGTTCCTTCACGGCGCAGACGGGCACCGGCCTGTCCAACTTCTTCACCAACCTGGCCAAGGGCGGAGACGCTGCCGGTCAGTCCATGCGGGACTTCGGCGGGATCACGCAGAACCTGTTGGGACAGACGGGTGCGTTGCTGGCGAACCTCGCCAGTGGTGGACACGTGGTGCTTCCGCAGTTCGGCGGGGCGGTGGATCAGGTCCTGACCGTCGCGAACAACCTCGCGACGCACGGTATGCCGCTCCTGACCGGCACCACCTCGGGATTTTTGGGGACTGTCGGCGGTGGCCTGAACATCGTCACTGGTATGACCGCGGCCCTCGGTTCGTGGGCTGAGCCGGTCGGCCAACTCGGCGGCTCCATGCTCGCCACCAACTCGATCGCCAAGCTGTTCGGCTCTTCGCTGACCGACACTGGCTTCGGGGTCAAGGCGTTCTCCACGACGCTGGACGAGGCCGGCAATAAGACGACCCCGTTCAAGGCGGCAATGGATGGCGTCGAAGGCAAGGGCGCCAAGCTCAGGGCCGGACTGAAGTCTGTCGTCGACAACGGGATCAACCCGCTTGGGCTTGCCCTGGTTGCTGGTGGGTTCCTGCTCGACCAGTGGGGGAAGAAGAGTCAGGAAGCCGCGGCGAAGGCCGCGGAGTTCAACGCCTCTGTCGCGGACATCAAGGGCACGCTGTCGTCTACCGGTGCGGTGACAGCGAATACCCGTGCGATGGAAGCCAACAACCTGGCTACCAAGAAGCTTGGCGTAAGCCAGCACACCGGGTCGCAGCTACTCGCCGAGTACGGCGTCAGTAGCCAGCTCACCACCGATGCGATGACCGGCAGCGCTGGCGCTCTCGACCGGTTCACCAAGCAGATGGACATGAACGTCCGCGGAACCCTGGCAGCGAACCTGACCCAGGGCGACTGGCAAGCGTTGCAGGAAAACGGGATCAGCAAGACCGACGCCTACAACGCCGCTCTCGGCGGGTCCATCGCTGGCTATAAGGACCTGGATGAGGCTGTCCGGGGAACTTCTGGCAGCACGGACGAGAACATCAACCGGGTGAACTCGGCGCTGGGTGCTATCCAGGCGTCGACTCAAGGTCAGCGTGACCTCGCTACCGAAGTGCGGGAACAGGCACGCGCGACCGCTGAGGCTCAGCGTCAGATGCGTGAGCTTGGCGACGCCACCGGGTTCGCTGGCGAGAAGCTGAAGATGTCGGCCGCGGACTCCGCGGTGATGTCGGGGGCTTTGGCGACGCTCGGCGACGCAACTAAGTCGGTCACCGACCAGGGCGGTGCGCTCGGGGTTGTCCTAGATCAGCTGTCGGGCAAGGGGAACACCCTCTCGGCTGCGCAAGCGCAGACGACGAAGGCGTTCGACGACACCGACAAGTACATGAAGCAGGTCAACGACTCCGGCGGCAAGCTGAAGGGTACGTTCTCCGACCTCGTCAACGGCGAGGGTGGCATCAACGGCCTCACGGCCAAGGGCGCTTCCCTCCAAGGCGTGTTCGGCTCTCTGTCGACGGCGATGGGTACAGAGGTTGCGGCAGCGTTCGCGCAGAGCCAGGCCACTGGTGACAGCCTCGCTACTTCTCTTGGTCGCGTTGAGGAAGTCACTCAGCGGACCCGGGACAAGTTCGTTGCCGCGGCTACCGCTGCGGGTCTGACGAAGACACAGGCAGGTCAGCTCGCCGACAAGTTGGGTCTTATCCCGGCTGAGGTTGCGGTGCAGTTCGCCGCGAAGGGTGACCAGCAGCTGCAAGACAAGCTCCTCGGCATCCAGGGACAGTTGAAGGCGGTGCCCGACAAGAAGGGCATCGTGGTCGACACCCTCACTCAGCCGGCGGTCGATGCCCTTCAGCAGCTGGGTGACCAAGTCGTTCAGCTCCCGGACGGTCGGTTCCAGGTGTTCGCTGACACCAAGGAAGGCCACGACGCAGCCGCACGTCTGCTCGAGGAGATCAACCACTACTACCCGGTCGTTGCGGTTCACGCCGACACCAAGGACGCCACCGGATCGGTGACGCAGTGGCAGCAGCAGACCAACAACACGTGGGGCATGACCACCACGGATACGCGGGTGGATCCAGCTACGGGCAAGGTCCAAGCCTGGCAGATGCAGGCTGACGGAACCTGGGGCTGGACGAACCTGAACTCCCGTACCGATCCCGCGTCGGGGAAGTTGCAGCTGTGGGTCCAGCAGGCGAACGGCACGTGGGCGTGGGTGAACGCTGACGCGAAGACGGGGGCAGCTAACGCGGCCATCGACTACGCGGCAAGGGATCGCACGGCCACAATCAACGTAGGTGTCAACTACCGCGAGTCCGTGAGGGTGCCCGGCACCAACATCCGGATGTTCGCAGAGGGTGGTATCGCGGCGTTCGCCAAGGGTGGCGTTGCGTTCAATGACGCCGGCCGGACGCTCAGCCCAATGGCGCCGCTCGCCAACATCGTGCCGCCCGGCACCTTACGCGTGATCGGCGACAACATGCGGGTCCCTGAGGCGTACATCCCAATTGACCCGATGTCGTCGCGGTCTCAGCGATTGCTCGACGAAACCAACGCTCGAATGGGTCGCATCCCCGCGATGGCCGGCGGAACCACGGTCAACAACTACGTGACGGTCAATTCCGCGGCAATGGATCCCAACAGCATCGCCGCTGCCGTTTCCGGCGAACTCGGCTGGGCCATGAGGGGAGCATGACGTGGCCACTTCAGTGATCCTGCCGACGTACACGGTCGGTACTTGGGCAGCCAATGTGGACGATGACTACGGCTGCCGATGGGTGGTCACGTCACAGACGTTGAACAGCGGTTCGACGCGAAAGATGCACACAACGGAGCGGCCCTTTGGTATGGGTGCGTATCGCGCCCGCTCATACCTCGGGGCTCGCTCCGACACTGTGCAAGGGTGGTGTCAGGCGCCTGACTTTGCGGGCGCTGCCTCTGCTCGAGATCGACTGTTGGCCCTCTTTGCCGATGGCGGCCAGTCGATCCTAGTAAGGAACGACGGCCTTTCGTCCCGTCAGCTGACTGTGGAACTCGACAACGCGGCCGTGAAAGTGGAGCCGTGGAGTGATGCCCAGGGCTTCGACTGGCAACTTCAGCTGTACGCCGTTGACCCGCGTTGGCTCGACACCGCAGTGCAGACAGCGGGACCGATCAGCGTGGGCGGTGCGTCTACTGACGGCCTGGACTTCACTGCGGGCAGCCCTGGTGGCCTGGACTACACAGCCGGCACGCCGGGCGGGTTGGACTGGGGTACCAGCGGAACCGGCGGTGTCCTAGCGCTGAGCAACACCGGCACAGCAACGTCATTCCCCGTGTTCACGGTCACTGGTCCGGTGACGAACCCTACGTTGACCAATCCGGCTACCGGCGACGTGATCGCCTACACCGGGTTGGTCGACGTTGGGCAAGCCCTCGTCATCGACACTTCACCGTTCTCCCGCTCGGTCGCCCTCAACGGTGTTGACCGTTCCGGATTCCTCGCGTCGGCGCAGTGGATCGAGATTTCGCCCGGCAGTCAAGCGTCCGTCCAGTTCTCCGGCACTGGTGCGGGATCGGTCACCGCCACCTGGCAGTACGCCTACAACTAGGAGGGGGCCCGATGCCCACCAACGCTGCGGCGACTGGTTTCTGGACTGCCCAGAACCGGAACAACGCCCGTCAGGGTCGAGCCCTGATCCAGGCCATCTATCAGAACAACGACACCACCCCGCTGAATGGCACCCGCTCTGGTGTCGTTCCGACGACGTGGGACGTGGCGAACCTTCGGTTCACCGACCTGGCTGTGACTGTCACGTCCGGACTGACCATGAGTGTGGCGCCTGGTACCGCGGTGGCGTTCCGCACCGGTCAGGGCCCCTATGAGGGTTGGTTGACTTCGGCTGCGTCGGTGACATGTGACGCGGCGCCTGGGTCGAACCCGCGCAACGACATTGTCGTCATGCGCTGGTACGACTCTGCGCAGGGTGACACGTCGCCGGACGGCAACCCCTGCCGCATCGAGATCATCACGGGAACGCCGGGCGCTGTCCCTGTCGACCCGATTACGGTCAACAGCCTCGGCGTATACACCAGCTTCCCCACCTCGGGTGGCGGTATCGGTATCCCGCTGGCGCGGGCGCAGGTGTCGACCGGTGGGGTCATCACGTTGACTCGGCTTCGCCGCTCGGTGGGTGTAATCGGTTCGACCCGCGCTCTCATGGAGGGCGACAGCGACACGGCCGGCAAGGTCGGGGACACCCGCTACAACCCCACCACCGACCTGTATGAGGTCCTGAAAAGCGACGGGACGTGGCAGAAGCTGCGCTACGGCGTTGATATCGGCGGCGAGTGGAAGGACGGGCGGACCACGCCTGCGCTGGCCACCGGCGCGAACAAACTCCAGTTCGCCACCAACGTCGTCTCGCCAAACGGGCTCACGTTCAACGGCACCGACACCTGGACGTGCCAGACAGCTGGGCCTTACTCGTTCTTCGGCCAGCTGCGTTCGACCGCGGGCGTGAACGGCGGGATCTGCGTCGGTGCCACTACCTACTCCGATGCCACACACATTGTGCCGTTCCTTGGCTTCACCAACGGCACGGACTACGCGTTGAGCGGCACGGCGTACCTCACTGCGGGACAGCAGTTCTGCTTCTACTTCTACAACAACGGCTCCGCCACCACGATCAACAACGCGCTGCGTAACGCCATGGCCAAGGTCTGGAAGCAGCAGGCAGCGGCCTAGCCGTAGCTGGATGGGAGATGACAATGCCGCGCTTCGTGCGGACATACGACGCCGAACAGTGGGACGGCACCAACCTTGATGCCGTGATCGCTGCGGTCGAGCAGCGAGGACCGGGAACTGCCTTCGGCCCAGTGACCGAACAGGCCGGCGTGGTGACTGTGCCGTCCGGGATCATCGGTGACTTGACCCTGCTGCCTGGCTGGTGGTTCGTCGCTAACGACGAGATGGGGGAGTTCCTCTCCGATGAGGACTTCCAGGCTCGCTACCGCCAGGTGGAGTAGACGTGGCCACGGTAGAACGCGCATACACCGCGCTGGCCTACGACACCGTGACCGGGCGGGTGCTGTTCGACTTGGACCTGACGAAGGAACCGGAGTGGTCGGCGCGGATCAACGACGTGGGGGGCTGGAAGATCACCGTCCCACTCCACGGGTCGGCACGGGCGGCTAAGGTCCGTGAGTGGTGTGTGCCGTGGCGGTTCTCCGTCGCGATCGTGCGTGGCCGTGGCGTCCCAAGCGACACGGTTTGCCAGGCCGGGCCGATCCTGCCGTATGCGCCGGATGACGATAGCCCGGTGCATACGGTGTCGGGTAAGGGGTTCTGGGAGAATTTGAACCATCGGTTGTGTCACGCCCGCACCTGGAATCCTGCCTCTGCTCGGATCACTGACAGCTCGGCGGATCTCGCGGTTACCGACAGCTTGCCGAACATCGCTCTCAACATCGCGTATCACGCCACGTCGATGGTGTACCGGCCAGGCTCGGCCCTGCCGTTGGACCTTCCTGCGCTGTTCCCGGCTGGGACGAATACCCGCACGTATCACGGTTACGACATGGCGATGGCCGGCCAGCGGCTTCAGGAGTTGACGCAGGTCGACGGCGGCCCGGACGTGTTGTTCCAGCCCTACCTGACCGTCGTTGGTGGATTGCGCTACATCCGGCATCGGATGCTGATCGGTAACCCTTACCTGACGCAGCCTGGTGTGCCGTTGCTGTTCGACTACCGGTCGAACCTGGTGAAGCTCGCCATCTCCGGGGATGGGTCGGACCAGGCGAACACATCGTTCGTGAAGGGGACGGGGAACGAGGCAGGGCAGCTTTACGGCTACTCGACTGACACCACGCTGGTGTCGGCGGGGTGGCCGATGTTGGACATGGTCGACTCTGGGCACACTTCGGCGTCCGATCAGACCACGTTGGACAGCTGGGCGTCCGCCGATGTGGCCTTGTACAACTCGCAGCCGGAGCAGTGGCAGGCCACTGTGCTGGCCGACGCTGACCCGCGGCTGGGGTCGTACCTGCCGGGCCACTTCGCGGACTACAGCGTGAAGCACCACCACTGGTTGAAGAACGGCAAGTACTCGTACCGAATCCTCGGTATCTCGAGCGGCCCCGAGCGGGACAAGGTGCTGCACCAATTGCAAGCAGTTAGGGGGTCCTGAGTGGTCGCCAACCAGCCGATCGAGCGGCCCGGTTCGTCGGACTTCCTGGTGAACAAGCTGAATCGTCAGCAACGCCAGGCCGACGAGCAGGGCCGCCAGTCGAAGTACCCGTTCATCGTTTCACATTCCGGCACTGTGGACTTCGCGGTAGTGCCACGCCCCAACGGGGCCTCGGGCGCCGCGGTGCTGATCTACGACGGTGCAGCAAACCTAGTACTAGGTTCCGACGTGGACGTTGGCTATGGTCTGGCGCAGCCCTACATCCAGGTCCCGATGTACCCGACCAACCCCGGTCTCATCTTCAACAGCAGTGGCTCGTTCGCTTCGTATTACACCGGGCAGGTGCAGCAGCTCAATAGCTGCTTTCTAGCCCAGTGGCGGATGAACAACTCATGGGGCGGCGCAGGTGCGGCGTCCGTAGTAGAGAGCTACGTGAAGATCTACGACGCGGTCACCGGGTGGAACTGGACCAGCCCAACTGTGCAAGCACCTGCATCCACGACGGTATCACCGGGCGTACTGACCACCTGCGGCCCGTACTCGGTGCAGGTGCCCGAGCCATCGATCGGCAACTTCTTCGGGGTCGATATCTTTTCTCGCGTGGTTTCCGGTGGTGCCAGTTCGGCTATAGCGGTGACTCCTGTTTCCATTCTCGGCGTGGCCTTCTCATTCGCGCAGGGCTGGTTCGCTGGCACAACCTCGCCGTGACTTCAGACGGAGGAACGTTCGATGATCAACCCCGCGCAGCGATCACCGTTTGAAGTGTTGATGACGCTAGCATTTGGTCTGTACTGCGTGGCTGGACTTGTCGCGTTCGACCAGTTCGCCACGACCACACTTCAGGCGTACCCCGAACCATGGGCCCGCGTGTTCCTGGGCCTGGCGCTGGTGACTTGCGTGCTGACCCTGACGGGAATCGCTCGCGCACACACCGCCGTTGGTGTCCTGGTGGAACGCGCCGGCCTTGTCGGGTTGTCTGGTGTGTGCGCGACCTACACGATCTGGGCGTTCGGGAACTCTGGGAAACGAGCGTTGGCGTTCGGCTTGCTGCTCGGCGCTATTGCTGTCGCCTCAGCATGGCGAACATGGCAGATCTCCCACGCCCTCGGCCACGCAAGGAAGGTGGCCGACCAGTGAACTTCTGGACCGTCGCCGGCGGTGTCGTCGTCGCGGCGGCAACGCTGATCACCGCCGTAGTTCTAGTTTTCAAGGCGCGTCCTGAGGCGCGTAAGTTGAAGACGGACGGCACCGCAGCACTGTTGACCGCGACGACCGCGACGAGTGCTGAACTTGCTGATCAGGTCGCCGAACTTCAGGCAGAGACTCGCCGGCTGTGGCAGGCGCAGCGCGCCCAAGAGCAGCGAATCACCGCGCATGTTCGCTGGGATCGCAAGGTTGTAGACACCTTGCGATCACTCGGCGGCGAGATACCCGATCCACCACCCCTCTATATGGAAGAAGCAGCCTGATGGCTACTGCACTCGACTACTCCGCGGGCCGGCCAGCTGGTGCCGCTGTTCGCGCCGCTGGACACGTCGGCGTGGTCCGCTACGCAGGCACACCATGGCGACCCAAGAACATCACCAAAGCCGAGTTCCAAGACATGGACCGCAACGGCGTTGGCGTCGCATTGATTTTCGAAGACCTATCCGGAGATGCGCTCAAGGGCTGGGGCCGTGGCGTGGACGCGGCAAGAGCCATTGCCGCGGACGCCGCGAACATCGGCTTTCCGGCATCGCGCCCGCTTTACTTCGCTGTCGACCAGGACATCACGACTCAGATGGAAACGGTCAAAGCCTACTTCGGGGGCATCGCCTCCGTGCTCGGCAGCCGCCCCATCGGCGTGTACGGCGAAGCTGACGTGCTCGACGCCGTCATCGGTGCGGGGCTGGCTGAGTACGGCTGGCAGACAGCCGCATGGTCCAAGGGGCGGCGGACGACCAAAGCGCGCCTGTTCCAGCGCATCGGATCCGTCGTCGTGGGCGGGATCGCATGCGACGTGAATGACATCCTGGCCGCCGACTGGGGCCAGCACAACGCACAGGGAGACGACATGACCCCGCAGGAGTTCTTGGACACGAAGGTCACTTGGTGGGACGGCCACGCTGTGCCGATGAAGGACATCCTGGCGGAGGTCTTCATTGCGGCTCGCGGCCTGAACGGCCAGCCGGCGTTCGCCGACCAGAAGACCCCTGTGGTGATTCCGCCCGTAGCGAGCATCGACGCCAAGGTTGCTGGGCTCAGCGCGGCCGTGGCTGCCTTGTCGTCTCAGCCGGACCTCACGGTCGATCAGGTGCGGCAGATCGTCACCGACGCCGTGAAGCAGAACATTCAGATCACCGGCGAAGTCCACATCGGCCCCGCCGCCTAACCGAGGAGTATCAACCCATGTCCAACTTCGTCCGTGACCTCGCTGAGCGTGCCCTCGCCTCCGTTGCTGGCGGTGTCCTCTCCGTCGTCGGTCTCGACGCCGTGAACGTCCTCAACATCGACTGGAAGGCCGCTGTCGGTGTCGGTGTCGGCGCTGGTGTGGTCGCCGTCCTGAAGGGCGTTGTTGCCCACTTCGTCGGCGACCCGAGCACCGCTGCGCTGCTGCCCAAGAACTGAAGGAGCGGACCGTGTCCGAACAGGAATACCGCCCGGTCGAAACCACGTTCAACCCTGCCAGCGCCGCGTACAGCGCCTGGCGCGGCGAGTCCGAACCCGCTGCCCCGGTAGCGGCTGAGGTCGTTCCTGAGCCTTCAGGCAAGCCCTCGGGGGGTAGCACCCCGGGCGAGACCAGGAACCTTCCTGGCACGAAGTAGGCCCAGCAAAACGCCCCCACTCTCATTGCAGAGTGGGGGCGTTTCGTGCGTCTAGGGCGTGGAGATCAATATGTAGCTTGAGCTGCGTCTACACCTTCGGGCTTGCCTTCCAGCATCACTTAGGGCATCATCTCTAGTATAGCTTCAGATACCAGAGGAGAGAGATGGTTGACCAGAAGATCCGAGAGAACCGACTGCGTCGCGTGGCTCAGCGGCGAGGAATGCGGCTCTTGAAGTCGCGGGCCCGGGATCCTCTGGCGGTTGGCTACGGCGGGTACATGATCGTGAGCACCACGGGGGCGCACGTCGCTGGCGAGCTGGACTCTCCGCTTGCGCTCACGTTGGACGAAGTTGACGAACACCTCAACGGGGGCGCGAACGGTCTACTCGAACGCGCCCTTGATGTAGCCGACGACTATGGAGCCCTGCTTGAACGAACCATGTTTGCCGCAGAACGATCGCAACAGCTGGCAGAGCGTGGAGAAGCAGCCAGCGCTGATGTCGCCTTCCTGGCGAAGTTGATCGTTGAGCAGGCGGAGCGGCATGGCGAGAACCCGCCGGTGGCGTTCATCGAATGGCTTGACCGGCGAACTGGCGGGGAAGGGTAGAGCCCGTACGTTGCGCATGGGGGCTCCCACTACTGGAGCCGTGTGGGAGCCCCCTGCCCTCCGGTTCTCATCGCCGGAGGCGCACCACCCAATCCACGTATCCGGGGTAGGACATGGTTGTTGTGGTTGGGTGGAGTTGGAACCCGGCTGGCCCGTCGTCCTGGAGGGAGGACAGGACGTGCCAGTCGGGGGGTCTACTCGCCCCGCGCTATCCGTGCAGGTATCTCGGGGCGCAACTCGCGTGCTATCCACCGATCGAGTTCGACTCTGCTCACTGACGCCTGAACCTGTTCGGCACTCGGCACCAACTCGGCGTTGAACACGACAGTCAGGTCCTTGCGCGGGATGGTGACCACCCGCTCGACCACATCGAGCTGTGCGCACGCTTCTCGCAGCGCCGCCTTCCACGTGTCCAGGTCGCACACGTCGCCAAGGTGTTCGTGGCGGAAGACCATCCACATGCCGAGTGCCAGCTTCTGCGCCAGCTCGGCTACGTCGCGGACGTAGTAGGGCTCCGCGACATCATCGGCGGGCACGGGGCACCTCCGTGATCGGGTTGGTCTGGTCCACGCAGTAGGGGCACATCCGGTCTGGATGTGGTTGCACGGGCCGCGGAGTGATGCTCGGCCGGTCGTGCCCACGCGGCTGTGGCCGGCGCAGCTCGCACGCCGGCAACACCAGCGCCGGCCAGTCCTGGACAAGCTGAGCGTGCGGGTAGAGGTGCGCTAGGCCGTCGCAGAAGCCGTGCCGCTCCCACCACTCGCCAGTGTCGGCCCTGCTGCTTGACGACCAATCGTCGAGCGCGGTCACCGCCAACGCTCCGGCAACGGTCTAGGTGTGCCGTACATCGGCCAGTAGGCCGCGAGGACCCGGCGGCCCGCGGCGTAGTCCGCTCTCGTCATCGCTTCGCCTGGCTTGCGGGGGCGTGCCAGCTGACGGAATGCGGTCTCCAACTCCGGGGTAACATCGGCTGAGGGTGACGGCGCGGAGAGGGTGTGTTCGTGTTCGGCCCGGTCCTGAAGAGGAACCCGGTCGCTCTCGTTGCCCCTCTCAGCGAGGAGCATCTCACCGTCACACGCCGTCACATTAGTGATGCTAAGCGCGAACTAAGCTCAGACGTTCACAACCTGTTAACTCACCTGGAGGCGTGACTTCAGGCTGTCGAGTTCCCAAGCGCGCCGACGGGCACGAACGTCCAATTCGGCCACGACTTCGCGCGCGATCGGGTCATGGCGGACTCGCAAGGGAGCGACCCGGTCTGCAAGGTCAAGGTGCCGGATGGCGTCAGCGTCGCGGGCGCCTCCGGCCTGGATGAACGCACGTGCTAGGTCGAAGTGGAGGGCGGCCTTTCGTTCGGCCGAACGAAGCCCCGCATCGTAGTTCTCCACACGCGTGATTTGCTCGGCGCGCTCGGGGCCGATGCCGAGTTCAACAGCAAGGGACAAACTCCACGCCTGAACATTCGCCGGACCAAAGTCGTAACGCAACGTGCTGCGCTCGCCCGTGCGTGCGGCAAGCTCGGCGGCCACCCCAATGTGAGTGTCTGCGGCGTCCACGTTTTGATCCTTCGCGGCAAGTTGCGCAGAGGCCAAGTGCAGCATCCCGGCGGCTTCGGCGGGCGCGGTGTCAGAGGCGTCGGGATCGGCCCCGCTGACAGATTCGAGTGCCAGCCTGGTGACGCGCTGAGCCCGATACCGTGCCCCCATCCGCCCTAGAACGACGGATGCGGACATGGCTGCGAAGCCGCCAAGCGCCGGGTCTTCCAGGCGTGCTGCTGCGTCCTGTGCGCGCCGTGCCGCAATGGCCGCCAGGTCGTTGTTCCCAAGAGTTCGGGCAGTGCCGATAGCGACAATGCACGCCTCCGTCAGGGCGCGGAGTGCTGCCTGTCGAGTGTCTGCATTCCCGGTAACGGCGTGTACATGCAACTCCGTCAGCAGGTCCCCGAGGGCGTGACCGGCCAGCCCATAGCGTGAGTCCGCTGAGGCGGCGTTCGCTCGTGCCGCAAGTCGGGCGAGTTCACCGACCGGCCGCACGCGTATGTCCTCTGGCACATCGTCCAGTGTTGAATCGAACAGAGCCACGGAGATGGGCGGTAGCGTGGCGATCGCTTCGGCGCTGAGCCTGTCGCCCGGCAGGTACGGTTGTCCAGTCAGGTCCGAGACCGCGCAACCAAGGGCGCCGGCTAGATCCTCGAGCAGCCCGCGGCGTTCGAAGCGCCGTTTGCCGTTCTCGAGCATCGACCAGTACGCCTTCGAAATGCCTGCCAGACCGGCGGCAGTATCGAGGCTCATGCCCCGGCGCCGACGGATCTTGCCCAGTCGTTCGCCAATCTCGGCATGGTCCATGTTGACCACCCTCATTCGCGGAGTCGACCTCTCCGCGTGCCCCCGGGAGCTACCCGGGGGCGTCCCTCCGCGAAGAGGTGCAGCAGCTAGGGTACCGCCTGAGGGTGAAGTCAGCGGCCGATGCTGCACACCAGATCGGATGAACCGGCAACGCGGCGCGGAAGCGCCACTGCCTTGCCGTCGTACTCGATCCGACACCAGGCGTCCTGCGCCTCCGGAGGGGTCACAGTGACCAGCAGGCCCAGGTCCTCTGCGTCCTTGTCGGTCGTGAACTGGGTCCGGTAGTCGGCGCCGGGGCTCATCGGTCCCGTGTCGCCCCCCGGGCCGCCTGCGATCCGGTAGAACGTGCCGGCGGGGCCGCCGACCTTCACCGACACCTGGTGCGGGCCTGAGCTGGCGAAGGCGCCACCAACCCAGAGTGAACCGAGGACGAGCGCCGCGAGGATCGCCAGGCCGATGACCATCCGAAGCGGGGTGATTCCTCTGGCACGGAGGGTGGTCGACATGGCGGGCGCTCCTACCTTCAGGTGTGGCTGTTCGTCGAAGTCGTCTCGATCTTCCGTCTCGTTACCGACTGGCTTTCCCCCTAGAAGCGGTCACCGCGCCTCAACTGCTGAGCTTCAGCCTTCGCTCGGGCATCAGCCGCGGACGCGCCGTAACGCTTGACCATACGGTCAGAGGTCCACCCCATCTGGCGCTGCAAGTTGAGGGTGTTCCCGCCAGCCACCTGGTGATCGTGGGCTTTGGTATGCCGGAGCTGGTGCGGATGTAGGTCGGGTATGCCAATCAGCCCGCCGCGAGCATGGAGCATCTGCCGGATGCCTCCAGGGCTCATCGGTCCGCGGAGACCTAGCCAGAAGTCCGGTAGATAGTGCAGGCGGTGCTTCTGGCGCTCGCGCCTGTAGCGGTCCAGCGACTGCCAGGTCCGGAACCCGGATGGGTAGAGCAGCCGGGGCCGCTGCCCCTTACCCATGATCGGGATCGCCTTGCCGACGAAGTCGACCTCTTCCGCCTGGATGCCGCAGAGTTCGGAAATGCGCGGCCCGCAGTCAGCAAGCAGGCGGATGATCGCCTCGTCGCGACGTGACCGGAAGTCCTTCCCCGCGCACGTCTTCACCAGCGCGGCCAACTGGTCGTCTTCGAGGACGGGGACGGGCGGCTCGTACCACTCAGGGATGGGCATCCCCGCCATCGGGTCCTCATCGGCGAGGCCCTCGCGCACGCGCCACTTGCAGAAGCGGGAGAGGCCGGCATAGCGAGTCGCCAGGGTGTTCTGGGAACGGATCTCCCGGAGGTCCGCCAGCCATTGGCGGATGTTGTCGCGGGTCAACTCGTCGTCGACAGGCTCACGCCCCTGCTCGACAAGCCAGCGGGAGAACCCCAGGACCGCGTGACGGTAGGTGTCGACGGTGTGGGGACTCTTCCCGCTGGCCCTCAGCTCGAGGTCGAAGCTCGCGAAGAGGCTATGTAGCAGTTCGGACACGAACTCAATTTATCACCTGAGGGCGCGCTATGCTACCGTCGCAACTCAAGATCAAGGATCATAAGGCCAGGTCAGCAAGCTTTCAGCGCGAACACGGCTCACGCCATACCGGCACGTTAACGACCGAGTCCGACATTTTTCGCAGCATCGGGTCCTCGGGCACGACCGTGAAGCGCCACTTGTCCACGCCGCCGCCCATGATTTCGGCGTACCGGCGGGCGCCGTCGGCGTTGGCGAAACGCACCTGCTGGCCGTTCGTCAGGTGGGTGATCTTGACCGCCACAACAACCTCCCGAAGTCTGTGGGCCGGCCCGCGGAGCTTCCCCCTCCGGGACCGGCAGGCACAGTAGAACACATGTTCGACCGCCTGCGCCACTCTCTCCCCCAAGTAGGGGAGCGGGAGAGAAAACCGCAGGTCAGAGCGGTCGGATCAGCGCAACGCGTGGCCAGGCGTCCAGGCCACGGGCCGCCTCGGCGAGGCGGATCGAGCGCAGCCCGGGGCCGAATTCCGCCTCCGGGACGACCCTGAACCCCAGCCGCTCGTAGTACGGCGCGTTCCATGGCACCGCCGCGAACGTCGTCAGCGTCAACGCCGTCAGCCCGCGCGAAGCAGCCCACTCGGCGAGCGTCTCGATCAAGGCCTTGCCGAGCCCGCGGCGCGCGTGGGACGGCCGGACCGAAACCTGCTCGACGTGCGCGCACCCGTCGACGACGTCCGCGATCAGGTAGGCGACCGGCCGGTCGGCGGCGTCGACGCTCACCCACGCGCGGCCGGCCGACTGGTACGCCGCCAGCTCCGCCACCGAGCCCGGGTCGTCGTCGGCGATCGCGGCCATGCCGACGTCGCGGAAGAGCGCGCCGGCCTCGCGTTCGACGTCGATCAGCGCGGGCAGGTCGTCGGGACGCGCGAGCCGGATCACCCGGGCAGTTCTACGCGCCCGCGCGGGTTTCTCACAGCGAATAAGACGAGATCGACCGCTGGATGCGGATCGCGTACTCCTGCAACGCGGTGATCGCCGTGTGCCGGGCCTCCTCGGTGATCCGGGCGGCCGGGCCGGCCAGGCTCAGCACCGTCGGCCGCCTGCCGATCGTCTGCACCGGCACCGAACACGCCCAGACACCTTCGTCGAGTTCGCCGGAGCTCACCGCGTACCGGTTCTCCAGCGCCGACTTCAGCTCGTCGCGCACCGCCGGGCCGCGCTGCTCGACGATCGACGCCCACCGCCGGTCCCGCTCGATTTCGGGCAGCAGCGCGAGCAGCATCTTGCCGGACGCGCCGACGCCGAGCGGCAGCGAATGCCCCGGCTCGAACGTGAAGCGCATGGCGCGGTCGCACTCGACGCGGTCGGCGCACACGGCGGAGTCGCCGAACTGCTGGAACAGCATCACCGTCTCGCCGAGTTCCCGCGCCGCTTCCTCCATCGCCGGGCGCGCCAGCCGGACCATGTCGTTCGCCAGCTGCGCGGCCCGCGCCAGCGGCATCACCTGGCTGGTCAGGTGGTAGTGCCCGGCCCGGCCCTCCTCGAGCAGCTGGAGCTCCTTGAGCAGGGCCACGTAGCGGTAGGTCGTGGCCACCGGGCTGCCGATGGTCGCCGCGAGCTCGGCGACGCTGGCTTCCCACCGGCGCTCCGAAAAGGCCAGCAGCAACTGGAGGACCTTGCGGGAACTGCTGGCACCGGGCGTGCGGCGCGGGGAAGTGGTGGCGGAACCGTCGACGCTACTGACGGCAGGCGTCATCATGACCTCTCGGTGAGACAAAAACGTCCTTCGCTATCACACGGGGTGAATAAATTAGCACGTAGTGTGAAACGAAGGCCAGGTATTGCCGGCGGCGGGGCCGCGAAAGGCCCGCCGCCGGCCCACCTGCGTCACATCGTGAGGAATTCGCCCGGTTTCGTCACCACCGGTGACTCGACGTAGAGCCCGCGGTACTCGTCCTGGATCCCGGAGTTGTGCACCTGCAGCGCCAGCGGGCCGACCCGGCCGGCGGTCTTGTCGGTGAACCGCAGCACTTCGACGCCCTTGCAGGTGACCGCCGTGCCGGTGAGCGGGCAGCACGCCATCCGCGCCACGCCGGTGGCCGCGTCGCCGATCAGCTCGCACTGCGCCCACTTCTTGATGTCGATGGTCGTGTGCGGCAACTGCTGGAACAGTTTCCCGCCGCCGTCGTTGTGCCCCGGCCGGTAGTCCCAGTGCCCGCCGTTCGGCGGCTGGAACTGGATGGCGCTCAGCGCGTCGCGGATCGGGTCCGTGGTGCCCCAGATCAGCACGGTCGGTTTGTGGTTGCCCTTGACCTGGCGGACATTGAATATCCACCGGAACGTGCCGACCTGCTGTTTGTTGTAGTACAACCAGCCGCGTGCGGTGCCGTTGCCGTGGATGACGCCGCTTTTCGCCGACCACAGGCCGGCCTTCGACGACGTCCACGGACTCAGGTCCGTGCCGTCGAACATCGAAACCAGATTCGGGTCGCCGTAGGGGTTTTCCGCGGCGGCCGCGGCCGGGGCGGCGAAGGCCGAAGCCACGACGATCCCCGCGGCGAGTACGCCGAAGAGCCTGCGAAACATTCTGCCGTCCTCTCGTGAACGCGAACTGCGGTCGAGGGTTTCGGACGGCGGAATGCACGCTACGAGCCGCGCCGGTGAACCGTCAACCGCGGTCCCGGTCACCGGTGAGGAACGGCGTCAGCAGGCCGGGGACGGCCCGGTCGGCGAGCGCCAGCCCGTCGCTCTCGCCGACGTCGAGCACCTGGTACTTGCCCTTGCCCGCGGCGACCGGCGCGATCAGCGTGACCAGGCCGGCCCGGCGCTGGAAGTACGAGCGCTCGACGACGATCCCGGTCAGCCCGTCGCAGCGGACCGCCGCCGTACCGCGGTCGAGCGAACCCGACCGCGTCACCAGGTAGCGGCCGGCGAGCGCGTGGCCGAGGCCGCGGTAGCGGTCCCAGCCGACGAGCGCGGCGAACGGCACCAGCACGAGCGCGACCTGCCACGGCCAGTCCGGCAGCGCACCGAGCCACGCCAGGCCGTAGAGCGCCGCGGCGAGCAGCAGCACGCTCAGGACGGCCCGGGACAGCCGCCGGTACAGCGCGCGGCGCGGGTGGCGCACCAGCGGCGTCGCCACCGGGTCTTCGCGCAGCACTTCGGCGACGACTTCGTGTGCGCGCGTCAGCGGCGCCGGCGGCAGCAGCAGGCTGCCGCCCTTGTCGGCGCTCTTGCCCTCGCGCAGCCCGGCGGCGATGGCGACGCAGCGGGCGCCGCCGGCCAGCCGCAGCGGCAGCGGCTCGCGGATTTCGGCGCCGCGCAGACGGTCCTCCTCGATCGACACCGACCGTGTGGTGATCAGCCCGCGCCGGACGTGCAGGGTGCCGGCGGGTTCGCGGGTGAGCCGGAAGTTCCAGAACGACAGCACGTACCCGCCGGCCGACAGCAGCGAGACGAGCACCAGCAGCCCGACGGCGGCGAGTACCACGCTCAACCACGCCGGCGTCTCGGCGAAGTGCCCGACGACCGCCTGGACCAGCGAGAACTGGATCGGGTCGAAGTGCAGTTCGTGCGCGAAGTGGTAGACGGTGCCGACGGCCGCCCCGACCACGGCCAGCCCGGACAGCGTGAACGGCGCGTACCGCAGCCACCGCTTGTCGACCGCGGCGATCAGCTGCTCCGGCGGCGCGGTGGCTTCCTCGGAGACGGCCTCGGCCTTGCGGTGCAGCAGGAGCGTCCGCAGCCGCTGGGCCTCGGCGACGGTGACGGCGTCGAGGACGAGCTCGTCCTTGCCCGGCCCCTTGCCGTGCGAGTGCCGCCCGGTGCCGATCCGCGCCGCGGCCAACGAGAACAGCCGGTGCTTCGGTTCGGACGTGACGTCGACCGTGCGGATCCGGTCCCGGGGGATCGCGCGCTGCTTGCGCAGCAGGAGCCCGGTGTGCCACTCGACCTGCGCCTCGGTGATCCGGTAGCGCGAGGTCAGCACGTGCGAGACACCGGTGAACACGGCGATCGCGGTGAACACGAGGCCGATCCACTGCCACGGTTCGCCGTGGCCGAACAACAGCGCGCCCGCCAGCACCGGCAGCGACTTCACCAGGTCCAGCACGGGCCGGATGAGCAGCATGCGCCGGTCGAGGTGGTGCCACGGCGCGTCCTGCGTGCCCTCGGCGGGCGGGGTGATCACTTCGGTGCTCACGTCGCGTCCCCTCGCACCGCCTGGGTCGTCTTCGTCAGCTCGTCGGCCAGCGCGAGTGCGCGGTCGTGCGCCAGGCCCGAGATGCGCAGCGGGCCCGCCGCGGACGCCGTCGTCACGGTGATCTTCGCCAGCCCGAACAGCTGCTCGAAGGGATCGCGCTCGATGTCGACGGTCTGGATCCGCGACACCGGCGCGATCCGCCACTCCTGCTTCAGCCAGCCGGACTGCGTGAAGACGGCCTCGCCGGTGACCTCCCAGCGGTGCACGCGGTAGCGCCACTGCGGCATCACGATCAGGTGCAGCGGGCCGAGCACGCCGGAGATCACCAGCGTCACGGTCAGGAACGCCGGAGCGTCGTCGCTGGTCACCACGATGAGCGTCTGCACGCCGAGGAGGATGATCCAGACGATCGAGGCGGTCACCGTCCAGTAGCCGATGGCCCGGCGGCTGACCCGGTGCGCCGGCGGCCGCAGCCGCAACGCCGTGTTCGTGGTGTGTTCGCTCACGGCTCAAGCGTGCCCGATCGGGGCCTTGCCTGCCCACGACACTTGTCACGATGACGATCCGAACCGGCTTCGAACGCGTGGCGTTACGATCAGCGACACCGTCGGCGGAATGGAATCCCACCCGGGCTGTGTTGTGCTTGACGGAGAGACGTGTGAAGAGCAGGAGGATCCGGTGGGATTCGATCCCGACGACCTGTACGAGGTGGACTCGGACGTCCCCGACCTGACCGGGGCGGTGCTGTTGCACCACTTCGAAGGGTTCATGGACGCCGGCTCGGCGGGCCGTCTGCTGGCCGAGCACCTGCTGGGCGCGGAGCACCGGGTGATCGCCCGCTTCGACGTCGACCGGCTCATCGACTACCGCTCGCGGCGGCCGACGATGACCTACGCGGTCGACCACTGGGAGGACTACGACGCGCCGGAGCTGGTGGTGCACCTGCTGCACGACACCGACGGCACGCCGTTCCTGATGCTGTCCGGCCCGGAGCCGGACCACGACTGGGAGCGGTTCTGCGCGGCGGTCCGGAACCTGGTCGAGCGCTGGGGCGTCCGGGTGACCGCCGGGTTCCACGGCATCCCGATGGGGGCGCCGCACACGCGCCCACTCGGCGTCACCGCGCACGCCACCCGCAAGGACCTGATCGGCGACAACCAGCCGCTGCCGAACCGGCTGCAGGTGCCGGGCAGCCTCGCCGCGCTGCTGGAGTACCGGCTCGGCGAGTGGGGCCACGACGCCATGGGCTTCGCCGCGCACGTGCCGCACTACCTCGCGCAGTCGACGTACCCGGCGGCGTCGCTGATCGTGCTCGACGCGCTGAGCCGCGCGACCGGCCTGAGCCTGGCCGAGGGCGAGCTGCGCGCGGCCGCGGAGCTGGCCGACGCCGAGATCAACCGGCAGGTCGCCGAGTCCGACGAGATCGCCGACGTCGTGCGCGCCCTGGAGCGGCAGTACGACACGTTCGTCGAGGCGTCGGAGCGGGACAGCCTGCTCGCGGAGTCCGTCGAGCACATGCCGACGGCCGAGGAGCTCGGCTCGCAGTTCGAGCGCTTCCTCGCCGAGCAGAACGGCGGCGACGGTCCCGAACGGTGATGGAGCGCTACGACGAGATCGGCGTCGGCTACGCACTCGGGAGGCGGACTGATCCGCGCTGGCTCGCGGCGGTGCTCGACGCTCTCGGCGACGCCGCATCGGTGCTCGACGTCGGGTCCGGGACGGGTTCGTACGAACCGCCCGGCCGGCGGGTCGTCGCGGTCGAGCCGTCCGCGGAGATGATCCGGCAGCGTCCGCGCGGTGCGGCACCGGTCGTGCGCGCTGTCGCGGAGGCGCTGCCGTTCTCTCTATCAGTGTTCGAGGCCGCGCTCGCGGTCCTGACTGTGCACCACTGGGGTGACTGGCGCCGCGGTCTCGACGAGCTGCGCCGCGTGTCCCGCCGCCAGGTCGTGCTGGCTTACGACACCGCGTTGCACAGCGACTTCTGGTTCGTGCGGGAGTACGTGCCGGAGGTCGCCACGCTGGAACGGTCCCGTCCGTCGGCGCCGGAGATCGCGGAGCACCTCGGCGCGGCTTCGGTGCACGTGCTGCCGGTGCCGTGGGACTTCACCGACGGCGTCTTCCCGGCGTACTGGCGGCGGCCGGAGGCCTACCTCGACCCGGCGGTGCGCCGGTCGTGTTCGGCGCTCGCGCAGACGTCGCCGGCGGCGGTGGACCGCGGCATCGCGCGGCTGCGGACGGACCTCGAGTCCGGTCGCTGGCATGCCGAGCACGCCGGACTGCTGGAGTTGCCGGAGTGGGACGCGGGGTTCCGGCTCATCGTCGCCGGATCGGCCTCCTAGCGAACAACACGAAGACCTAGCCGTGGCAGCCCTCTTCGTTGAGCGGCCCGATCGACGGCAGGAGCAGCCCGCAGAGGTAGCCGTCGATGAACCGGCCGCTCCCGGCGATGTTCGTGCCGAGCCGGACCAGCGGGGCGAGGCCCCGGATGCCGGCGGCGAGTGCGTCCTGGTTGCGCTGCAGCATCGACGTCAGCCGGTCGAGCTGCGTCAGCACCGGCCCGAGCTGCACGTCCCTATCACTGATCAGGGCGGACAGCTCGGTGGCGAGCCGCCGCGAGCCGTCGAGCAGGGTGCTGATCGCGGTCTCGCGGTTGCTCACCTCGCCGAGCAGCTGGTTCCCGTCGGCCAGCAGCCGTCGCACCTGGGCTTCGCGGTTAACGAGCGTTTGCGATACGACGCGCGTGTTGCCCAGGAGAGCGGCCAGCTTGCTGTCGCGGGACGCGAGCGTGTCCGAGAGCCGCGACAGTCCGGTGAGCGCGGCGCGCACACTGTGCGGAGTGTTCGTCAGCGTCGCCGACAGCGTGTCGAAGCTCTTCGCCAGCTGCGCGGTGTCGATGTGGTCCACTGTGGACGAAAGCCGGCCGAACGCCGTCAGGATGTCGTAGGGCACGGTGGTGCGGGACCGCGGGATCGGCGTCCCCGGGTCGAGCGTGCCCGTGCCCTGCGGGTCGAGGGCGAGGTACTGCTGGCCGAGCACGGTCTTCAGCCGGATCGACGCCCCCGACGCCTCACCCAGCCAGGCGCCCTTGACCCGGAACGCAACGAGCACGTGGTCGCCGCGCAGCCGCACGTCCGACACGTGGCCGACCTCGACGCCGGCGATGCGCACGTCGTTGCCCTCGGCCAGCCCGGCCGCCTCGCTGAACTCCGCCGAGTACGTCGTGCCGTCCCCTATCACTGGTAGGGAGCGTGCGTTCAGTGCGGTGACCACACCGAGTGCGAGCACGGTCAGCCCGGCGAGCGCCGTCCTGACCGGGGCATCGGCGGCCCGGCGTGGTGACATGGCGTCGAGGGTGACGCAGGCCACGCCGGGCCGCCAGCCGGAACCCCCGATGAGACGAAGATCGGCGGCCTCACGCGGCGGTGAGCGCGGGGTACTCGCGGTACTCCAGCGCGTTCGCCGCCCGGTCGGTCATCCAGGTGAAGATGCTCCCGAACACGCGCGTGTTCAGCATCCGGTAGGCGCGGTTGCGGCTGCGGATCTTCGCCGCCGTGCGCGGCGCGAGGAAGTTGCCGGAGCCCTTGCCGTTCTTCTGCCCGACCGTGGCGGGCTTGCGCAGCCGCTGCTCGTACTTCGCGAACGCCGTCACGTGGTCGCCGCCGGCCGCCGCGAGCTCGCCGGCCAGTACCTGCGCGCCCATCATCGCCAGGCCGGTGCCGGACCCGCCGGGCCCGGCGCACCAGGCGGCGTCGCCGAGCAGCACGACCCGGCCCCTCGACCACTGATCGAGATGGATCTGGCTGATCGAGTCGACGTACAGGTCGTCGGCCGCCGGGAGGGCGTCGAGCAGCTTCGGCGTCTCCCACCCGGTGCCGGCGAACAACTGCGCGAGCAGCGCGCGCTGCTCGCCGGGCGTGCGGCGGTGGAACTCGACGCTGTCGGCGGCGAAGACCAGGCTGACGTGCAGCTTCCCCGGCAGCCGGTGGCTGCCCACGCTGAGGCCGCGGCCGGGCTCGTTGTACATGACGCTGGTGTGGTCGAGCCCGAGGTGGTTGGGCGCGGTGTAGCCGGCGATGCCGAAGCCCAGGTCGCGCCGGAAGTCCCGCTCCGACCCGAACGCCGCGGCCCGCACCCCGGAGTGCACGCCGTCGGCCCCGACGACCAGGTCGAACTTCCGCGGTGCCCCGCGGGAGAAGGTGACTTCGACGCCGTCGGCGGTCTCGGTGAGGCTCGTGACGCGGTCGCCGAAGACGTATTCGGTGTGGCCCACGGTGTGCTCGTAGAGGATCCGCGCGAGATCACCGCGCAGGATTTCGACCTCCCCGCTCCAGGCGGCGCCGGGCACGGTCAGCGCGGGACGGCCGTCGAGGCCGAGCACGGTCTGGTCGCCCATCGCCGTCTCGTACCGGCGCACCTCGTCGAGGACGCCCATCGCGGCCAGCAGCTTCACCTGCTCGCCGCGGAAGTCGACGGCCTGGCCGCCGGGCCGCGGCGCGGGCGCGGACTCGACGACGGTGACGCGGTAGCCACCGCGGTGCAGCCAGTGGGCGGCGGACGGGCCGGCGATGCCGGCCCCGGAAACGAGCACGGTCTTGGTCATCGGGAGTTCCTCTCGGGTCGGTGGTGACGACTCCGAGACTGCGCACGGCCGCTGACCGTCCCCGCACCATCCGCTGACGGCTCGGCCGGTGCGGAGCGGTTGCAGTCGCTAACATGGCGCGGTGGACCGCTCCGCCGAAGGCCGGATCCAGGAGGACGGCGAGGAGATCGCCGAGGCGCGCATCCTGGCGGCCGCCGCGCAGCTCATCGCCGAAGAGGGCTTCGGCCGGATGAAGATCGGCGGCGTCTGCGCCCGCTCCGGCTACGCGCGGTCGGTGGTCTTCCAGCACTTCGGCGACAAGGACGGGCTCGGGCGGCGGCTCGTCGAGCACGCCGTCGAGGAGTTCACGAACGTTTACAGCGAGGCTGTCGCGGCCCGGACCGGGGCGGCCACCGCGACGCCGATGGACATGCTGCGCGCCCTGCTCGACATCATCTTCGAGCTGATCCGCACGATGCCGACGCTCAACCAGGCGTTCCTCGTCCTCTGGGGCGACGCCGCGGCCGAGTACTCGGGCCTGCGCGGCGCGCTGACCGAGGCCGACCGCCGGTTCCGGTTCGCCATCGCGCAGACCGTGGCCAGCGGGGTCGCGGACGGGTCCATCACCGGCGTCCACGACCCCGACTCGTACGCCTCGGCGTTGCTCGCCCAGCTGCGCGGGATCTCGATGCAGGCCCTCATCGACCCCGACGGCGTCGACCTGCGGGGCCTGCGCACCGAGCTGGAACGCGGCGTCGACCGGCTGTCCGCCGGGTTCCGCGGCTCGCTCTAAAGGGCGTAGACGATGCTCCGCAGCACGATCACGCCGACGAAGACCAGCGTGAAGGCGAGGTCGAGCGAGATCCCGCCGATCCGGACCGGCCGCACGACCCGCCGGACCGGCCCGATCACCGGTTCGGTGGCGGCGTAGGCCAGGCCACGGGCGCGGCGCGCCCACGGCGGCGTGTCGGTCACCATCCCGACCCAGTCCAGCACCATCCGCGCGACGAGCACGAGCAGGTACAGGCTGAGCAGGAAGCCCAGCAGCGTCCCCAATGCACCCATGGTCCCTCCGTTCTCCTACCCCGAGAACGCGTGGGTGGCGCGGCGAGTGCCAGTTCTGTCCGGTTCACAGCATTTCAACAGGTTCACCACGTCGGGCGTGGGCCGGCTCACCCGCCCGGCCCACGCCCGGCGACGGCTCAGCCGAAGGTGACGACGAGCCGGCCGTCGGAGGCGAACGACCACTTCATCGTCCCGGCGTACGCCGAGCACCGGGAGCCGTTCTTGCCGGTCCAGAACTGGTCGGAGCTGTCGACGCTGCCGACGGTCTTGTCGTTCGACCCGCCACTGGCGAAGCGGCACGACGTGTCGTTGCGGAAGACCGACGTCCCGGTGTCGAAGGAGAAGTTGCGTTCGGTGTTGTCGATGCCGACGTTGTCGGAAACGGTGATCGTCCCGGGGTTGCTGTTGTAGGTGAAGCCGTGGTGGCCGTTGCGGTAGGCGATGTCGCGCCGGACGATGTGGTTGACCGCGATCTTGTCTCCGCCGAGCTTGTAGCCGTTGCGGTCGCCGTTCTTGTTGACGGTGCCGTTGGTCAGGGTGCCGTTGCTGTAGGACAGCGAGTCTTCGATGGTCACCGGGCCGATCGGGCCGGTGTCGGTCTTGGTGTAGAGGTCCCAGCCGTCGTCGATGTTGTTGTGGGAGACGTCGTAGCGGAAGACGTTGCCCGGGCCGGCGGTGAGTTTCGCGGCGAAGCCGTCGGCGTCCTCGCCGTCGGAGTCGGCGTTGTCGTGCGATTCGGAGCTGACGACGAGGTTGTTCGACGGCCACTGGTCCTTCGGCGTGCTCGACGCGATCCGCGAGATCTGCAGCCCGGAGTCGTGGTTGAAGCGGGTCACCACGCGTTCGATGACGTTGTTGCTGCCGCCGACGAAGATCCCGTTGTCCCCGGCACGTTCGACGACGATGCCGGCGACCCGCCAGTACGACCCGTTGAGCGCGAGGCCGCGGTTGGCGGGGTCCTCCTTCATGGCGGAAAAGTTCAGCACGGGCGTCTCGCCGGGGTAGGCCGACAGCGTCTTGCGGGCGCTGGACGTGCCGCTGTTGGCGGGGGCGATGGTGACCGTCTGGGCGTAGGAGTAGGTGCCGCCGCGCAGGGAAATGGTGCCCCCGGCGGTGATCCGGCTCAGGGCCGACGGCAGGGTGGTGGGGTCCGCCTGCGTGCCGGCGGCGGAGTCCTTGCCGCCGGGCGCCACGTAGAGGGTGGTCGCGGCGGCCGTGGCCGGTGGCGCCAGCGCGGCCACCGTGACCAGTGCGGCAGCGGCTGTAAGCGCTTTCTTGATGCTTCCGTACGAACTCATGCGCGCCTCCTTGCGGGCAAGAATCGACACCGAATCCGAGAGCGCTCCCAGCGTTGGCGGAGAACGGGATCTTCGGTCAGGCGACGGTAGCACCGGGTACGCCGGACGCGAGTGGGCCAAGCGGGTCGTCTGCGCTGAAAACGCTTTCAGAGCGACGCGCCCGGCCCGGGGTACATACTCTTCCGGTGCCGAACTCCCCGGACTTCCCGTTCCACGGCCGCCTGGTCTGGCTGACGCCCGGCCAGGGCGGCCGCGCCGCGGGCCCACCGCAGCCGACCGACCGTGGTTACGCGGCGAACGCGTTCGTGCCCCCGCGAACGGCCGAGTCCGGCCTGGCGTCGTTCGTCCTGCGCGACTTCGAACCGGGCGCCTCGGTGACGTCGGCGGCGGGGCGCTGGCTGGTGGTCGGGAACGCCGGCCCGTACCTGGTCCGGGCGGGCACGGTCGTCGTGGTCACCGAAGGCCCGAAGCCGGTGGGGTACTTCCACGTCGAGCGGGTGGAGTGAGGGGGCTCGTGGCGAACCTGGTCCGTGGCCGCGAAACGGGCCCGGCATGGATGATGGTCCGGTCAGATAGCAGCGACTTGACCGCTGCCTCTCGGGACCGTTTGAGAAAGTGTGCCCTCGGCAGGATTCGAACCTGCGACACCTGCCTCCGGAGGGCGGCGCACCGTTGCATGTCGTGCGGGCCCTGAACTGCGCAGACGTACTACGTGTGCACGATTGGCGGCCATGTTGGGAACGCATTGGGAAGGCGCGATGCACCAACGGCAGTTCATGTAACTCGCTGGACTAAACTCATTCCGGAGTGTGACGGACTTGACTCTGTGTTGCCGTGTCGAAGTTTGAGGTGTCGGCAGGGCTGGCTCCGGCACCGTCGGCCGGTACCTCGACCCACAGCGGTCGGTTCCGGAGTGTGCTGGCGGTGAGCACGCGGGCCTCTTCGAACTCGCCGGGGCGTCTTTCGTAGACGACGGTCGAGTCGGGCAAGACGTGCCAGCGGTCGACCGCATTGGCCTGGCCGGTGACGACGTAGGTCGTCGCGCCGGTCAGGTCCGGCGGGGTGTCGTCCATCGAATACTCCTGGTGGTGACGCGTGCCGTTCCTGCCGCGGGCGTGCGAGTGCTGTAGTCCGCCGCGCAGCAGGAACGGCACGCTGTGACGCACCGAGGCGGGACCTTCCCCGTCTCGCCCCGGTCACCCCAACGTAGAACATGCGTTCGAGTCCGGCAATGTGACGTCAGCAAGGTCGGTAGGCGGTGACCTGGTGGCCCTCGCCGTGCTGCTGCGTGAGGGTCAGGTGGCCGATCTGCGGACCAGGATCGGGGCGGGGCGCGCTGGCGAGGCCGCCGAAGTCGAGCTGGCAGGCGTCCACAGCGAGTGTGCCTGCCGGGCCGGGCTGCGTTGCCTGGCCCGGCAGCCACAGGCGGTTGACGTAGGCGCCGGGGTCGTCCACCCGGGCCGCGAGGGCTCGGACCGCTCCGGGGCAGTCTCCGCCGCCGTGTGCGGCCACCAGCTGTTGCTGCGCGGCCGGGCAAGCACCGGATGACGCTGGCCAACGGCGGCAGCGGCTACCACCACGCGTACCTGCTCTCCACGCAGGTGTGCGTCCTCTGCTGGGCCCGCCGCCGCCCCCGGGCGCGCTGGCTTGTTGTCGACCACCGCACGCCGATGCCCGCAGAGCGGGCCGACCAGCCCGAGGATCGCAGAGCGCAGATCCTGGTGGTCGCCCGCCGGCCAACCACCCGCGCTGGGGTGGGCCAGCTTGAGATCCGACTTCACGACGTCGTGATTGCAAGCGCCGATCTGCAGTTGTGCGGGGTCGACGCGCGCGGGATCGTCCGTCATGTCCAGGTTGACCCCGCGCACCGTCAACGCGGGTTCGGCACGTTGCTGCTCGACGCCGCGATCGCCCGCGGCCCCGGCTACCACTGGTCGACGACCAGCCTTAACCAGTCCGAAGACGCGCAGGACTTCTGGGCTTACCAGGACCCTGCCGAACCACTGCACCTCGGAGAACCGCACTACTGCACCCACATGCGAGAAGCCAGCGGCGAGTGGGTTTGAGCCGTCGGGGTATCTACTAGTGTCAGGAAGAGTTCGGATGCAAGGGAGGAGACCAAATTGAGTCAGGCCGAGGGTTTGACTGAGAAGACGGCCCTTGAGGCTGCGGAAATCGCCTGCGGGAAAGTCGGCATCGACGGGACGGGCGCCGAACTGATCAGAATGGGATCCAATGCGGTCTTCCGACTCAAAGGACAAATTATCCTCCGAATCGCGCGAGAAAGGGAGGGATTCAAGAGTGCCCGGAGGCAGGTGGGCGTGGCTCGCTGGCTGGAGTCAGAGGATTACCCCGCAAACAGGGTGCTCGACGTTCGGCAGCCAGTTGACGCACTGGGCCACCCAGCCACCTTTTGGGTCTCGGTTGCAGAAAAAGAAGCATACGCATCGGTAGCTCAGGTTGCCGAAGTCATTCGAGATCTTCATAAGCTCCAGGCGCCGGATTCCCTGCAGCTCGAACAAAAGCAGCCATTCGACGAAATTGCCGAACGCCTGAACGCGGCGCGCAGTCTCTCCGGGAACGACGAGAGATTCATGCGGCAGCGCATTACGGAGCTATCGCACCAATACGCCGAATTGCAATTTCTCTTACCGCGGGGCGTGATTCATGGCGACGCTAACATTGGCAATGTGATCTTGACTCGCGATGAAGCCCCATGCCTCATCGACCTGGATAGCTTCTGCATTGGCCCAAGGGAGTGGGACTTGGTGCAAACAGCACTCTTTTTCGAGCGATTCGGCTGGCATTCGGCGGACGAATACAAGAGATTCGTCGACATCTACGGATTCGACATCATGAAATGGTCGGGATACGAAACGCTGGCAAGCTATCGAGAGATTTCAATGACGCTCTGGCTGGCCGCAAGCGAGACCGAGAAGGCGGCGAACGAGGTTCGTAAGCGCGTCATCGCAATCAGGAACGGCGGAGATCGCCGCGACTGGTCGGCCTTCTAGCATCTTGCGTAGTCCACAGCCGCGTCATCGAAACCCTTTCGATGAAATCAGCTGATTCCGCGGTCCTACCCACGCGGTCGAGGCGCGTACGAAATTCGCCAACGTACGCGCCACACCTGGCAGATTTAAGTGTCTCGCCGATCTCGATCGCTTTGAGGGCAACTTCGCATGCCTGCGATACATCGCCGCTATCCAGATGCGAATCCGCAAGAACCATGGTCGCAAAAAAGTCGCTCCGCACGTAGCCGCTGGAGGTTGGACCGAGCGACTGCGAAGCAAATGCGACACCGTCAACGGCCCGGCCGAGGTCTCGGTTGCAGTGTCCGAGTTCAGCGGCCAATTCCGCTTCATTGAAGTAGGAGAACCAGTCGGCCGGGTCGTTGTCTGGATCGCGCCTTTCAAATTCCTTCACCGCTGAAGACATCGCTTTGTCGCACGCGGGCGCATCTCCCAGTCTTGCGAGAGCGCGCGCCTCCATCGCGTAGAAATGCGCCGCAGCACTTGGCGACCCCGAGAGGGTTGTTCCCATTCGCGCCGATCGCGCCAGATTTGCGGCTTCTTTATAGCGACCGAGAAAGTTGGCCTGATGGCTCATCGCGTCCAGGATGCTGGCGCCAAGAAGCCGATCGTTAACACTCTCCGATATGCCCAACGCCTGAATAAAGTACCTCTGCGCCAACCCGTGCAATCCCGCGTCATATGACATCCACGCGCCGAGCAGTGTCGCCTGAGTTGCTGCTTTATAAAGGTCGTGCCTCAGTGCGTCGTTTTCCGTAAAACCTCCAAGCAAGCCGACCAGATCCGTGCGCAAGAATTCGATTAGTGCACTGCGCGCGTGACCGCCGCCGTGTGCCCCGTCGAGTCCGTCGAACATCGCAGTCGTTTTCTGGATGCCCTTGATGTCGGACTCGCCGACCTTGCGCTTTCCTGTGTCACTCAAGACGTCGTCGCGCGTCGACACCAGCCACGACAACGCGGCCTCATTCCAAGCGGCGGCATTCACCGGGGCGTCGACGAGAACCGCCATGCCGGCGAGATCGGCTTGCCACAGCCGCGAGGCCGCGAGAACGCCGTCAGTCAGACGGCCCGGATAGTCCAGGCCCAGGTCGGCGCGCACCTTTTGCGCCTTGCCAAAGCCGACTTCGTCGAGGCCGATTCGCCGGCCGAGACGCTGAGCAAGTGCGGACGTGATCGCCGTCCGCGTCTTGCCGTCGCGAGGCACCATCCCGTCGAGCCAGCGGCGCACGTACGTGTGCGTGTACGTCTTTCCGTCCTGCTGCCCGACCGCGCGAGCGAAGACCTTCAGGCCGACGGTCCCGTCATCCCGTAGATAGCCCGCCTCCAGCATCAGGGCTTCCAACTGCTCGTTGCCCACTCTCCTGCCTCCCCGCCCGAGTGTGCCCCCAGTGTACGAGTGCGCCCCCTAGTGTGCCCTGTCATTGCAGCTCAGGGGGCTGTTTCATGGAGTTATCAACATCAACCAGCCAACGCAACGAACATCCTTGGAGGCCCCCAATGGCGAAGAGCCCGTTCAACCTGGCCGCACTCGCCCTGGTGATCAATCACCCGCACGACGCAGCTGGGATGGTGACATCCGTGAAGGATCACGGCACCAACGCGATCGACGGCGTAGTGCAGCTTTTCCGCGATCTCGGCAACTAACCGCGGCTGGCTCGCAAGTCCTCGACGGACGCCCTCAACACCTTGACCTCGGATTGCAGGTCGGCAACCTGGGTCGCCAGTTGGTCCAAAGTCAGTGGGGCCCGGCCTGGCGTTGAGCTCACGACCCGACCCACGCCCGGACGAGAGACGATCCAGCCTTCTTCCTGCAGAAACCCCAAAGCACGCTGAGCAGTGCCGACAGCAACTTCGAAACGTGAGGCGATTTCGCGCTGATTCGGCAGCTGAGCACCAGGCAATAGCTTCCCTGACTGAATCTCCTCGCGCAGCTGCTGGGCGATCCACTCAAACGCTGCCCGACCTGCACGTTCTGCCTGGCTTTCCATGTGGCAACCGTACCGCACCCGAACCTCTCCGAACTAGTTCACTCGATCGGCCTATTCCGAGTCTGAACTAATCCGGATTAGTCTGGAGTGGTCCGCAAGACGAAGGGAACAGATCCGATGAGGAACGCACACCCCGCCCGCCGTCAGTCCGAGATGGACGCGGTCGAGCTGGACTTCGACTACTTCGGCGACACCACCGGCCTGGCCGGTGACAGCGCCCTGGCCGAGCCCTTCGACGACTTCGCCGACCTGGTCGACCTCTACGCGGAGCTGGCGGAGATCGAGGATGCGCTGGCCGAGCTGGAGGGCCCGATGGCGCCGGTGTTCTCGCTGCCGATCGCGGCCCCCCGTGAGCTGGGGGAGGTGGCCTGAGATGGGCAGCAGCACGGTTCGCGGGCTGGCGTTGTTCGCCGCGTTGCAGGCGACGTTCGCCGACATCCACCCGCTGTGCGACCAGTGGTTGCAGTCCGGTGAGGACGCCGCGGGCAAGGGCAAGCCGGGCCGGGAGGGCGCGAAGCACTGCGCTCGCCACGTGGCCAGCTACACCGCCGGGCAGCTGGGTGCCGCGGTAGCGGTGACGCGGGTGCTCGGGTTCCGGGTGCCGCTGCGGGCACTGGCCGCGGGTACCGCGGTCAACGCGGTCACCCACTTCGTGATCGACCGCCGGGAGCCGCTGAAGGCGCTGGCGTGGCTGGCCGGGTGCCAGGACTATGTCGAGCACGCGACGGTGCAGCGCCGGGACGGCGTGGTCGACGTCTCGGGGCCGGGGACCGCGCTGATGGAGCTGGACCAGGCCGCGCACCGCGCGATCGGGGTGGCCGCGTCGCTGCTGACGACCTGGGTGGCGCTGCGCTACGGGAGGCGATCGTGAGGCAACGCCTGTTCGTCCCGGCCGCGTTCATCCGGCTGCTGGCCACGATGCCGTCCGCGGACGCGGTCCGTGAGGACCGGGAGCACTGGCTGGACATCGCCTTCCACATCATGGTCGGTGAGTTCGACGGCCCGCACGGGCTGAGCGCGATGCGCCTGGCCCAGGTGTTCCGGGCCGAGCTGTTCGCCGCCCGATACGAGGCCGAGATCGGCCCCGCGGTTCTCGCCGCCTGATCCCCTGCACCACCTGTTTCCGCTCATTCCGCGCACCTATTCTCCGCTTTTCCGCATTCGTCTCGGGGCAGCGCCATGCCTGCGCCCGGCTCGATCCGCTCGAAAGGACCGCTGATGACCGCCACGCTGACCACCCCGGTCGCGGCCCGGTTCCGTGCCCTGGCCGACACCTTGACCCGGAACGCTGCGGTGCTGGCGGCGGCCGGGCTGCCGGAGATCGTGACCGGTGTCCGGGTGACCGTCTACGGCGACGTGGCGGCGCAGCTGCGGTTGCTGGCCGAGGCCGAGCAGACCCCGGCGGGCAACCCGCTGGTCCTGGTCCGCGACACCGGTGCGGGTGTGGTGGCGCGGCGGTTGGAGATGCTGGCAGGGCTGCTGGCGGGCAACGCCCGGGTCCTGACGCGGCGAACCCGGGATGCGGTGATGCACCGCCGCGCCGGGGTGTACCGGGATGTCGCCGCGCAGCTGCGGTTGCTGGCCACCCAGGAGCGGGAAGCTGCGGTGGCAGCGCTGCCGCGGACCAGCCGGGCGCCGCTGTCCAACGCCGCCCCGCTGTCCCGGGTCACGGTGCAGGCGGCCGGCCGGGCGGGCCGGGTGCGGCCGGAGTTCCTGGACGCCCTGGTCACCGCGATGGCGAAGCGTCGGCGGGCCGGATGGAGCGTGGCGCGGCTGACGCTGTGGCTGCGGACCACGCTGCGGGACCCGCAGACCGACCAGGTCCACCCCTGCGCGCAGCGCAGCTTCGTCTCCTACGTCACCGCCCTGCTGCGCGCCGCCTGACGTCCGCGCGGCGGCTTGCCGCGAGGTCGCAAACGACGCCGAGACCCGCGCCGACACGTGGCGCCCCGCTCCTGCGCTGAGCCTCACTCACCCCCTGCCAGCACGTCCCTGATCACCCGATGAGAGGAGCCCTGCTGTGACCACGAACGACTCCGGCACCTACCACGACCGGGTAATGCGCGACACCGAACGCGCCGAGGCCGCCCGCCGCGAAGCCGCCCGCCAGGAGGCCGCCCGCGAGGCCGCCGCCCGGCGCCGCTGACCCCCTCACCCTCGACTGTCCGGAAAGGACGGCATCTCATGTCGTTGATCGGCTCGTGGGCGGCGAAGATCGCCGCCCGTCTCGATGACCGCCACCCGGTGTTCTACGCCGCGGACATGGTCGCCTTCACCCTGCGCGATCTGGTCTGGCACGTGCTGGTTATCCAGCGTGGCTGGAACCCCCACAAGGGCGCCCTGGCCTTGCCGGGCGGGCACGTCGACCCCGACGAAACCGCCGCGCAGGCCGCGGTGCGGGAGCTGACGGAGGAAACCGGGATTCAGGTTCCGGCGGGCACGGTCGTAGACCAGGTGGGGGTGTTCGACACCCCAGGCCGGGACCCGCGCGGCCGGTACGTGTCGATCGCCCACGGCGTGATCCTGCACGGAGCACCGGATCCGGTGGCCGCCGACGACGCGGCCGGGGCGGAGTGGCTGCCGGTCCGGGTCGCGGTCCGCGTCGCCAACGCGGGCGGGTTCGCCTTCGACCACGGCCACATCCTCACCCACGCCATCCACCAGCTCGACCCGGTGCGCGGGTTCGGCACCCGCGCCCCCGGTGAGCGGGGCTGGCGATGACGCAGCTGCGCTTCCCGATGTCGGTCTGGCTGCCGGGCCGGGGCCTGGTCGAGGGGTTCTGGGAGTACACCACCGCCGATCCGTGGGCGGTCACGCTGCACCTGGACGGGCAGCGCTGGATCTTCGCCCGGGACCTGCTGCGCACCGGTCTGGCGGAGCCGGACGGGGACGGGGACGTCCACGTCATGCCCGACACCGGCGGCCGCGCGGGGCAGCTGAGCCTGCTGCTGCGCTCGCCCTCCGGGGCGGCGCGGCTGCCGGTGGCCCGCTCGACCGTCGCCAGTCTGCTGGACGCCGCCTACGCCCTGGTCCCCGCCGGTGCCGAGGCCGCCGCGGTCGACTGGGACCGCGAATGGGTGCGCCTGGCCGAGGGCCCCGCCGCCTGATTTTCCCTGATCTCTCAACGCCTGGAGGGCTGCTACATGGACAACCCCCGCCGCACTTACCCGCTCCGCCAGTGGCCGACGGATTCCCGGTTCACGTACGCGCTGGTGCGCGACGTTGCCAACGTCCTCACCGGTCACGGCTACCCGCTCCTGGCCAGCAGCGGAGACGACCACGCGGAGTTGGGACAGACCCTGCTCCGGTTCCTCTACGACCCCACCAAGTGACCCAACGACTGTCACAGGAAAGGAACGCAAGGGATGTCCAAAAAGGATCACAAGGTCGAGATCTGGACCACCAGTGGCGGCCCCGAAACCACGTGGATGACCGAGGCTGACGCCCGCATCGCAGAGAACCTGCCGTTCAAATCGACCAAGGTCGTGCAGGTCAAGGTCACCGTTCCCAAGCGCTGACCCCAACCAGGAGAGGAAAACCGATGAACCACAACAGTGGTGCCCTGGTCCTCAAGGCGATCGCAACGTCGGACTGCCCGACCTGCGATGGGTTCGTCACCTTGGCCGGCCAGGGCAAGCCCAACGCGACCGTCAGCCGGGACGGCTGGCGCCCGAACGAACACCTCGTCTTCTTCCGCCCCAACCGATGACCGCGTCCCTGTCCAGAAAGGACGTTCTGCCGATGTCGCTGATCGGATCTCTCGCGGCCAAGCTCGCCGCGAAGCTGGACGACCGGACCCCGGTGTTCTACACCGCGGACATGGTCGTGTTCACCCACCGGCGCGGCCGGTGGCACGTGCTGCTGATCCAGCGGCGCTGGAACCCCTTCAAGGGCAAGCTCGCGCTGCCCGGCGGCCATGTCGAGGACGAAACCTCCCAGGACGCCGCGGTACGGGAGCTGTCGGAGGAAACCGGGATCGTGATCCCGGAGAACGTGCCGATCGAGCTGGTCGGGGTGTTCGACGTCCCCGGCCGGGACCCGCGGGGCCGCTACGTCTCGGTGGCCTACCGGGCGATCCTGCCCGACGCCCCGAACCCCGTCGCCGCCGACGACGCCGCCGGAGTCGACTGGTTCCCGGTGGAGGTGGCGCTGCGGGCGGGGGAGAGGGGCGGACTGGCATTCGACCATGCCCGGATCCTCACCCGCGCGATCAACACCAGCACCGAGCCCGGCGACTGACACCCCCTTCCTTACCGTTCCCCAGCACAAATTTCCTGCTCACGAAAGGACATCTCGTCATGGGAATCATCAAGGCGTTGCAGGCCGCGAACGACTGGCACGCCAACCGGCCCGCCGGCCGGGTCGTGGCCCACACCGGCACCAGCGCGATGCCGACCGGGTTCTGCGCCGGGTGCGGCAAGCGCGGCAAGAAAAAGCTGAACGGCATGAGCTACTGCGGTGCGATCCCCTGCAGCAAGAAAATCGCCGCCAAGTCCTAGTGAGGCCCCGGCCCGGCGGCCCCAGCCGCCAAGCAAGTTCCGCCGGGCCGGGCCCGCTTCCCCGCATCCAACCCGCCACACCAGCGGTGTGACGCGTCTGCAGCAGGAAGGAGCCCCGATGCTACCTGCACCCCGTGGTGAGCAGCGCCCGGTCTGCCAGGTCCGCACCCACGTCATCGTCCACGGCCACCAGCAGCCCGCGGACCTGCACTACGACCCGGCCGACCCCTACGCCGTCACCCTCGTCACCGGCTTCACCCGGTGGGTGTTCGCCCGGGAACTGCTGGCCGGCGGCCTGATCGAACCCACCGGCGACGGCGACGTCCACATCCGCCCGGACACCGGCGGCGATCCGGCCCTCATCGTCATCCGGCTGTCCTCCCCGGACGGCGAGGCCGAGCTGCTGATACCCCGCGGAGCCGCCGAACGCGCCACCGACGAGTTCGACGCGGCCGTTCCGGCGGGCACCGAACACATCGACTGGGAAACCGAATTCGGCCGGCTGGCCGGTGAGGACGCGTGAGCCGCGCCGTCGTCGACCTCTCGCCGATCGTGCGGCCCGGGGACACCGTCTACGTCGCGCTGCTGCACGCCGACGGCACCCCGACCGGCATCGGCTACTCCGCCGTCATCGCCGCCGACGGCACCTACACCGGCGCAGCCCAGGTCCGCGCCGGGCGCGCGCGGATCGAAACGGTCAACCGCCCCGCCCGCCCCTGACATCCGAACCTGCTGAGGAGAAACCAATGTGTGCCAAGAAGTCCGACGACGAAAAGATCGACGATGCCGTCGTGCACCTGATGCTGTCGCGGGTGAAGCCGGAGGTCCGCTCCGGAGTTCTCCGCCAGCTCAACGACTCCGACCGCCGCCAGGTCCTCAACTCCGAGCTGGACGGACGCAAAGCCGCCTGGGAACGCAAGACCGGCAAGAAGTGGGGCGGAAGCTGATGCCCGGCCACGTCGCCGGCGCCATCTCGGACGGTGTGCCGCCGAACCCGGGCATGGCGCTGCTGGGCCGGCTGCTGGAGCGCAACGGGACGTGGGCGCTGCTGCGGGTGTTCACCGCGCTGGCGCTGTTCCTGGTGCTGCACCTGATCCGGATCCCGCTGGTGCTGCTGGCTCGGGTCCTGGCCGGGGTGATGGCCCGCATCGACGGCTACGCCACCACCCACGTGGCCCGCGAACCGTCCGGGCCGATCAACCACTACTTCGACCCGCACAACACCCATCCCCACCCCGGCCAGCCGGGGCCGATGCGCCGGGAGGCTGCACATGCCTGAGCTCGACAATCCCACGCCCGCGCCGTTCGCCGCCGAGGCGGCCGCGCAGCTGGCGATCCGGTCCGCGCGCCGCGCGGACATCCGTGACGCGGTGGGCACGGTGTTCTCCGCGGTGGTGTTCATCGGCGTGGTCTGGCTGGCCAACCGGCTGGCGTTCGGCACGTGGGGTCCGGTGTGGCCGCTGGCGGTGCTGGCCGGGGTGGTGCTGCCGGAGACCGGCCGCGCCGCGCTCTACCTGGCCGCGATCGTGACCGGCCGGGTGACCTACACCGCCGAACCGGCCGACGACCCCACCGAGCACCCGGAGGTGCCATGAGTGACCACAACGACCGCTGCCGCACCCGCCAGGAGACGGCGGTGGCCTGGACCACCGCCCACGCGGCCGAGCTCGCCGGTGTCGGTCTCCCGCTGATCGGCGGGCTGGTGCTCACGCCCTGGCTGAACCTGCTCGCCGTCGCGGCCGCCGCGGTGTGGGCGGCGAACGAGATCCGGCTGCGCCGCACCACCGCCGCCGCCCGCCACGCCGTGGTGACCACCGGCCCGGCCCGACCCGCCCTGACCACCGGCGGCGCCGACGCCGACGACGAGCCGCCGCCGGCCGACGCCGCATCCCGACAGGAGGTGACCCGGTGAGCTACTTCACCGACCGGGCCGAGCAGGCCCGCGCCGACCGCGCCGCCCGCGCCGAGCAGGGCCGCGCCGACCGGCAGCTGGAGTTCGAGCAGCAGCTGACGCTGACCCAGCTGCAGCAGGCAGACGCCCGCCTGGCCGAAGCCGACGCCAAAGCCGACCGCCAGCTGCGGCGTGAGCGCTGGAACACTCGAGCAACCGCGGCGCGAGCATGGGCGGGTGCGCATGTGGTGGACCTGCTGATCTACCCGCTGATGCTCGTCTCCGCGGCCATCGCGGTCCCGCTGGCCGCGCAATGGGGCGCGGCGACGCTCGGGCACACCGGCGCGCTACTGCCGGTGCTCTCGGAGTGGGGCATGGTCGCCTTCTCCATCGCCGTGCACGTCTCCCGCGTCCGCACGCCGGATCGCCCGGTGTGGGCCCTGCAAACCGGCACGTGGGTGTTCGCCGCCGTCGGGTTCGCCATCGCGGTCATCCGCGGCGTGACCGACCGCCACGGCGGCGGCTGGAGCCTCGGAGTCGTGATGGGCCTGGTGTCGGTGGCCGGGGTCGCCGCGCACCAGCTGGTGTCGGCCGCACCCCGCCGAAGCCCGGCCGAGCGGGCCGCCCGCAAGCTGGCCCGGCAGGAACTGGCCGAGCAGCGGGCCGAGCTGGCCACCCGCAAGGTCGCCGCCGCCCGAGTCGACGCCGCGCGGCGCGCCGCGATCGCCCACTCGGTGGCCGAAGTCGACCCCAACGGCACCGCCCGGCTGGTCTTCGCACCCGGCCGCTACACCCTCCACCGCGGCAAGCTGCACCCCACCGCGATGCCCGGCCTGCCGGTCGACCCCGCCGGTGACGACCTGGCCGACACCGTGGCCGACGAAGCCGCCGCCTACCTCGCCGGGCTGGACTTCCGTCGGCCGGCCGACACACCCGGACAGGAGACGACCCCGCCGGGCGAGGGGGAGGGGCCCGGCGGGGTCGCCACCCTTGACGGTAACCGCCCGCCGGCCATCCGGCCGACCGCCGACCAGGACACTGCCCGCCCGGAGCAACCCCGGCCTGGGCGTGAGGTGCCCGTCCGGCGCAAGCCCGTCCCGCGCCGGACGGTGCGGGGCCGCGCGGCTGAGCCCAGGCGACGCAGCTTCGAGGAGCTGGCCGCGGAGTTCGCCGCGGCGGTCGCCGACCCGCCCGCCGGGTTCGACCCGACCAACGGCGAGTCGATCCGCAAGACGCTCAAGTGCGGGAAGGGCCCCGCCACCGAGCTGAAGAAGCGCTACCTCGCCGACCGCGCCCGTGGCGGCACCAGCTAGGCCCCGCCCGCATCCGGGCAGGGGCCGAACCCCCTGCCCAGCACGGCGACCCGGGTGGTTCGGCCCCTGCCTCGTGATGCCCCACCACGGCAGAAAGGTTCCGCCATGACCCCCACCGACCAGCACGACGACGAGAACACCACCGGCACCGAGGGCCAGCCTGCCGTCGGGTCGGCCGGGGAGCTGGCCACCGTCCACCCGCTGCGCGCCCGCGCCGACCACTCCGGCGGCGAGGTGATCGAGGGCGAGATCGTCACCGAAGAGCAGTGGCGGCTGCTGACCGACCAGAGGGCCCAGCGGGAGTGGCGCTTCGCCGAATACCGCCGCCAGGGCGCCGCGGTCGTGCGCTACACCCGCACCGCGGTCACCCACGACACGACCCTCCGCACCGCCAAGTTCGTCCTGCGCAACGCGCTGGTCTACCCGGTCGCGGGGGCAGGGGTGGTGTGCAAGCACTGGCGCGACACCCACGGCCCGTCCCGCTACGAGCGGATGATGCGCGCGGCGGAAGCCGACGGCAACCACGAGCGGCTGCTGGAGTGGGAGGCCCGCGATGTCGCGGAGAAGCAGCGCCGCCACGACCGCGTGATGGACTGGATGCGCGCCCCGGTCCAGATCGCCAAGGCCACCGGCCTGTCCATCGCCGGAGCCGCCGTGCTGCTGTTGGCGCTCGGAGTGCTCCTGGCCGTCGCCGGCAAGGGCGAGGTTCTCGGCCCGATCACGGCGGTGGTCGAGGGGATCGCGTTCCTGGTCTGGTTCTGCATCACCTACGGCGTCCTGCTGATCAGCCTCGGCACGGCCGGGGCGCTGACCTACCTGTGGAACCTGGGCCGGACCCGGACCGAGACCCCGGGGATGTTCGCCCCGCCGGCCGCCAAAACCCAGGTCGTGAACCTGACCCCCTCGATCGTGGTCGCGGCGCTGCGTGACCTGGGTATCCGGGTCCTGCGCGAGGCGATCCGCTCGGATGCCGACTTCGGGGCCCGGATGCTGTCGATGATCACCCGCTACGGACCGGGCGCGCAGGTCGAGGTCACCCTGCCCCCGCAGGTCACCGCCAGCCAGGTGATGAACCTGCGCGAGACCCTCGCCGGGAACCTGGACCGCAAGGCCCACGAAGTCCACTTCGAGCGCTCCGCGGATTCCGAGCGCCAGTTCACCCTGTGGGTCGCCGACCCGGGCGCGCTGGACCGGAAACTGCCGGACTCGCCGCTGCTGGACCCGGACTTCGGTCCGGTCGATGTGTACCGGGACCGGATGCCCTGGGGCATGGACGTCAAGGGCGATGCGGTTGGACTCAACCTGCTGCAGCAGCACCTGCTGCTGGCTGGACTCTCCAAGCAGGGCAAGACCGCCGCGGCCCGCGCGCTGGTCCTGTGGCTGATGCTGGACCCGTCCAGCCGTCTGTGGCTGGCGGACCTGAAGGGATTCGGGGACTGGTCCATGTTCGACGGGCTGGCCGAAACCCTGATCGAGGGGGCCGGGGCGGAGAACTTCATCGCCACCTGCGACATGCTCGAATCCGCCGAACGGGAGATGCAGGACCGTTACGAGCGGTGGCGGGCGATGGGCCGCAAGGGCGACATCGGCCGCGAGGACTCCGCCCCCGGGTCCGGGTTCGAGCCGCTGTTCGTGGTGGTCGACGAAGTCCAGAAGCTCTTCGGCTGCGCGGTCGAGCACCCCGACGGCGGCGACATCGGCGGCAACGGCAAGAAGTCCCGCGCGGCGCGGGCGGCGCAGTCCATCCACGACCAGGGCCGCGCGGTCAACGTCGTGTTCCTGGAGTTCTCGCAGAACCCCACCAACGCCAACCTGCCCGCGATCGTGCGGGAAGGCGCGATGATCCGGGCGTCGCTGTTCGTGGGCACCGAGTCCATCGCCCGCATGGCCCTCGGGGAGGCGGCCGTGGACACCGGCGCGGCGCCGCACGCGCTGCGGGCCGGGCTCGACCGCGGCACCGTCGTGCTCGCCCCCGGCGAGTCGATGGATCTGCCCAACGGCGCGACCCACACCACGGTGCGCACGCACTTCATCAGCACCGAACAGGCCCACGAGGTCGCCGACCGCGCCAAGGGCTTCCGCGCCGGGGTCGCCCGCCGGATCGCCGCCCCTGCCGAGCGGGATCTGCTGGAAGACCTCGTCAGCGTGCTGGAAGCCGACGAAGACCAGGCCAAGGACACCGACCTCGTGGTGCGGCTGCGCAAGCTGGCCGGCCCGAACTACCGCCCCTATGGCAAGGGTCTGACCGGCAAAGCCCTGCGCGACAAGCTCACCGACCTCGATGTCGAGATCAAGCAGCGCGACGGCTACTGGTGGATTCAGTCACACAGCGTGCGCACCGCGCGGGCTGCCGCCGGTCAGTGAGTGGATGGCACCTCACCGCGGATTGCCGCCCCAAAGACCCCTCCAGGACGGTTTTCCGAGGTCATCCACTGATCCACTGAACGGTCATCGTCGCTGATCATGCCCAGTGGATCGGCTCAGTGGACGCCCCAGTGGGGATCCACTGACCTCTCGCCGATCCACTGGGCCGCTCACTGGCAATCCACTGGACCACCACGCCACAAAGATCACTCATGGTAATCAATGATGGAGGTGGTCATGCCCCGCGAGGCTGAGGAAGAGCGGCTCTACCGGCCGGCGACCGCGCGTTCCGGGCCGCCGGCTGGGGAACCGGGATCTCCGAGCGCCTCGCCCGTGCCGCAGCCCAGTCGCTGGTGTCCGCGCAGTGGTCCCGCATCGCCCGCGTCGCGGGCAAGCTCGACCAGCGCGGCCGCCTGCACCACGGCGACATCTGACACCACTTCACGGTCGCCCACCCCGGCCTTACCCGCCGGCCGTCGGGCGCTGCGCTCCCGTTGACCGCCGCCGGGCCGATGCGCTGCGCGCCATCGGCCCGACGGTTTCCACCTGCCCGAACACCTTTGACCGAAGGGACTTCCCGCGATGAAGACCGTCATGCTGCCGATCCAGGAGATCACCACGAACTGCGTCGTCCAGGCCGCCGACGGCGACTGGTGGCGCGTCACCTCCACCGACGTCGACCTCAACAGCGGCACCGTCGTGCTCAAGACCTACCACCCCGGCACCGGCCGCGACGGGTGGGTTCAAGGCGCCGTCGGCGACCAGCGCGCCGTCCGGATGTAGCCGTCCCGGCTAGGTCGCCGCGGCCTCGCCCGAGGCCCGGCGGGCGTGCCCTCGTGCTCGACTGTCGATCCCGGATCCGGTCGGCTGCATTCCCTTTACCGCACAGTGTTTCGCTCCCAGCCCACGACTTGAAGCCATTTCGGAAGGGGACCTCCATGGGTTTGTTCACCTCTGCCGGTGACCCCGGGAATCCTGCACACCTCGCCATCGCCGTGCACGAACTGGGCCACGCGTGGGTTTGGAAGGACGGCCGGTTAGAGGTCCGTTCGATCACGTTCACCCCCACCGGCGGCCACGTGCGCGTCATCAACCCCAATGGCCACCTGCCTCAGCTGATCGCCGAAGCGGTCGGCCTGTGGGGCGGGTTCGAAGCCGAAGACCGCTGGCTACGGGAACACCGGCTCGGCGCAGCTGGCCGCGGCAACAGCAGCCACGACATCCGCGCGTTCGGTGACATTCAACGGCTGATGCGACGGGAATTTCGGCACACCCTTACCGAGCGATCCGCCCGCGCAAGTGCACGCGCAGCCGTCAACCGCCGCTGGTCGCGGATCCAAGACGCCGCACCGGAACTCGTGGCGCGCGGCCGGATCACCCTGTGAACCCCCGGCTCTGCCGAGCACGGGTGCTGCTGATGCCGGCTGATTACGCGGGTCGCTCTGCCGGAATCTGCCCGATGTCGGACGGCCCATCCGCATCCGAGTGACCTGAATTTCTGAGACCACAAAGGAGCTTCGCCATGTTCCTTCCTGCGCCCGATCTGTCGTGCAGCGACGCCTACGCCTGCTTCGGGGTGCGCGCCCCCGCCGTGCGCGTCGCGCCGGACGGCGCCGTGCTCGCCGTCGGACTCACCCGCCCAGCGGCCGCGCTCGACCTGATCCGCATGGCCGCGCCTAGCGGGCTGGTCCCGACCCGCACCGACGCGACCGCGTTCCGGCTGCGCTGGTTCGCCTACACCCACCCCGTCCGCTCCGGTGACCCGGCCACGCGCCCGGCTTGCCCCGGCGAAGACGGCGCGTTCCCGGTCGTGATCTGGCGCGCGGCCGACCAGGCCGCCGCTCGATCCAAAGTGGGGACGCGCACCGCGGCGGACGTGCTCGCGGTGGTGGCGTGACCACCAACGGCTCGGGCGCCTGGCAGCCCGATCTGCGACGCCAGCAGGAAGAACTCGAATGCCAGCGGCGGGATGCCACGCAGAAGGCCGCGAACAAATGACCGGCACCGTGCTCAGCGCCACCATCGCCCGAGTGATGAGGAACGTCGAATGTCGTTGTGGCAAAGCGTGATCACTATCGTCAGTACTCTGATCGGCACCATCAGTGGCACCGTGCTGGGCGGCGTGCTCAAGAGCCGGGCGGACACCGCCGGCCGAGTGCACGAATGGCAGGTGTCGGTCGTGGAGATCTACGGAACGTTGATGGCCGCCCTGTCCTCGCACTATGCGGCGATGTGGGACCTGGAGACCGCGCGGATCCGCGACGACCAAGACGAAATCGACGTCACGCTCGCGGCTTCGCTGGTCACCCGCGACGCCATTACCCGGCCGCGCGCGCAGCTGGTTATTTTGGCGCCGCAACTGCTTCCCCGGATCAATGAGGCCGTAGCGGCGGTGTACGCGATGGACACCGCAACGCACGAGGCCGGCCGCACCACCGAGCAGCTGACGGCCCGGCGCCTGGCGGCCAAGGCGGCGATGGCGAAGCTGGAGACCACGACGGCGGCAGTCATGGGCGGCCTCGGTGCGGGCCTGCCCGGCGACAGCGGGAGGCGCGGAACCGTCACGAATTTCATGCCTCGCCCGGCTTCCCCGCCCCGGTGACGCTGCTGCGCGCGGCTCAACCGCCGCGCCGCCGCTGCCCACCCCGCCAGCATCAACGCCTGCCAGCACATTCCCACGCCTCGATGGCCCGGCCGTCGGGGCGTACTCGTACCTGCCCACCACCAGAAATCGGAGGAACCTGACATGGCTGGATTGCCGGAGATCACGATGGCCGGGACGCTGACGGCGGACCCGGAGATGCGCTTCACCCCCTCGGGCGCCGGAGTGTGCTCGTTCACCCTCGCAGCCAACGACCGCCGCCTGGACCGCGAGTCCGGCGAGTGGAAGGACATGGGCGCGACGTTCCTGCGCTGCACCGTGTGGCGCCGCCAGGCCGAGAACGTCGCCGACGCCCGCAAGGGTGACCGGCTGCTCATCGTCGGCGAGCTCAAGCAGTCCGAATGGGAGGACAAGAACACCCGCGAGAAGCGCTACGGCTTCGACGTCCAGGTCCGCGAAGCCGCCCTGTCCCTGCTGTGGCACCCCGCGAAATCCGCCCGCCCCGAACGCTCCGGCGGCAACGGCGGCGCCACCGGCGGTGGTGGGGCGCGGGAGCCGTGGACGGCTGGGTCGCCGGCCCCCGGCGCGAGCGGCGGGTTCTCCGAGGAACCGCCGTTCTAGCCGAGACGCTCGGCCGTGGGCGAGAAGGCGAAGTACCGGGCCGCCGACATCCGGGCCTGGCTCATCACCGCAGCGGGCATCGACGGGGAGGCGGCGCGGCGGGCCGGGCGGGCGATTGCCGATGCGTGGAATGCCCACGAGTTCTACGCCTCGGCCACCTGCCTTCCGCTTGCCGCCGCCCTGTCCGCATCCCGCCTGCCGCCCGCCCGGCTTGACGACCTGGCCGATCGGCTGGCGCAGGCGTTCGGGACGCACCTGCACGACGTCGCGGCGTGGGACCGCGAACCCCACTGGCGAAAGGAGATCAGCAGATGAGCAGTTCGGCCCAGAGTGCGGCATTGCGGGCGGCGGCGATGGAGATTGCTGGCAGGGGGTGGACGGTGTTCCCGTGCCGCCCGGGCACGAAAGCCGCGCTGTGGCACAAGGCCGCCCTGTGCCGCGGGCGCGGGGTCTGCGCGGGCGGGCACGTCACCCCGGAGTCGCTGGCAACCTTCGATGTGGACCGGGTGGCGGCGCGGTGGTCTGACGGCGTCCCGTACAACATCGCCGTCTTCCCCGGCCCGTCCGGGCTGTTCATCCTCGACTGCGACGTGCCCAAGCCCCCCCGCCCCGGGCAGCCCGCGGCCCGCGGGGAGCACGACCCCGACGGCTGGTTCCAGCTGCAGGCGCTGGCGGCCGGGCGGGGCGGGCCGCTGCCGGACACCTTCACCCTCGCCACGCCCTCGGGTGGGCGGCAGCTGTGGTTCACCGCCCCGCCCGGTACCCGCCTGCGCGGCACGGTCAAGCACGTCGCCACCAACATCGACACCCGCGGGTGGGGCACCTACGGCTTGGCGCCGGGCAGTGTCCTGCCGAACGGGGCGTATGAGCTGATCGACGACACCGACCCGGCCGAGCTGCCGGGGTGGTTGGTCCAGGCCAACGTCGAACGCTCGCCCACAGCCGACTCAGGGGCCGCTGAGAAGCCGCTGACGGCGCCGGACGCCTACACCGCCCGCGCGGTGCGGGCCGAGTGCGACCGCGTCGCCACGGAGCCACCGGGGCGGCGCAACAAGGTCCTCTCGACCGCCGCCTACGCACTGGGCCAGCTCGTGGGCGCCGAACTGCTCGATCGCGAGCACGCCCGCGCCGAGCTGGAGACCGCCGTCGCCGCGTGGAACAGCCCCGGTTCCTGGGCCAAGGACACCGGCGTCATCGCCACCTCCCTGGCCGCCGGAGAAGGCAACCCCCGCCGCATCAACCGGCGCGGCCCCGGCCGCGCTGCCTGATCACCAACGGAAATGGAGCTTCGATGACCATGCCCACCGTCGCCGTCGCCACCCACATCGGTGGCCGCGTCGCCAACGCCGACGCCGCCTCCGCCGTCATCACCCCGCTCGGTATTGCCGCCGCGGTCGTCGACGGCATCGGGTCCGAACCGCGCACGTGCACCGCGGCCAAGCTGGCCGCCGAAACCGCCGCCGCGGTGGCCGCCCACCGCGGCGCGCAGGCCGGGCTGATGGCCGCCGCGGACACGATGCCCGACTACCCCGGGGCCCCCAACGCGGTCGCCGCCGTCGTATCGGTCGTCGGCGGGCGGATCGAGGTCGCCCACGTCGGCGACGCCGCGGTCTGGACCTACTCGGATACCGCCGGGCTGCGCCGCTGGACGGTCGATCAGACCGCCGGGGAGCACATCCGGCACATGCTCGACAACCCCGGCCTCATCGCGTCCGATCGGGACGCGCTGGAACGGGTCGGAGCCGCGACCGAGGTCCTGTCGGACTACGTGCTCAACGGGCTGGCCTTCGCGACCGTGTCCACGATGTCCTGGACACCGCTGCGGGGTGAGGACGCGAAGGTCGAACGGATCATCGTGACCAGCGACGGCGTCCACAAGGAACTCACGGCCGGGCAGATCGAGGACCTGGCGCGCGTCTTCGCCGACGACCCGCAGGCCCTCGCCGAAATCCTGGTCGAGCTCGCCGTCACCGGCGGTTCCGCCCCCGAGGCCGACAACGCCACCGCCGCTGTCATCTCCCTCGCCCGCCAGCGCTGAATCGGAAGGAGCACCGTCATGGCTGCCATCGTGCACCGCTGCGCCTGCGCGCACCTGGACCACTTCCACGTCACCGGCGAGGACAAGGACGGCCGCCGGCCCTGCTACATCTGCAGCTGCCGCGATTCCGATCCCGCTCCGCCGGAGATCATCCCGACCTGGCGCGCGGCCAGCTTGACCGCGCAGGCGATGCCCGACCCGGTCCTGGTCGAGCCGGGCACCGTCGACGGCCCCGGGCTCGGCCGGCTGTGTGACTGCGACGACTGCTGGACCCTCTACGAGACCACCGTCGGTCAGGCCGCGTAGTCCACCCGAAAGTGACGTTGTGTAGCGATATCGGGACAGCGACGCTGAGGGCGGTGGAAACCACCAAGACCGCGGTCACACCGCCCGAGCTCGAACCGCAGCCGGCCATTCCGAACGACTCGATGGCCGCCCGGCTGCTTGCGCTGCTGCCCACCCCGATCCCGCCCTGGCCGCTGCTGCTGGCCCTGGTGGCCGCCTTGGGCAACGTCACGGTCATCGTGCTGGCGATCGTGCACAGCATCGGGCCCACCCTGGCGACCGCCGGGGCGCTGTCCAGCGTCATCGGCGCGGCCATCCACTGGAGCAAACGGCACACCCGCGGCCGAACCAACGTCCGGCCGTGACCTCACCACCCACCGAAGAACATCACTGACCACATAGGACACGGGAAGGGCCGGGCACCGCGGGTGCCCGGCCCTTCCCGTGCCCGCCGCCAAACCGGAAGTGAGCCTGCCATGACCACCACCGCACCGGCCATCACGCCTGCCACCGCCGCCGTCCTCGCCCGGATCGCCGCCGAACGCGGCCGCCAGGACGCGTTGTGGGGCGAGCAGAACCACCCCGACGGCACCGGCCCCCACGCCGAGCTGACCGGGCTGCTGCGCCGCGCCGCCGACGCCGCCCACACCGCCCGGTTCACCACCGAGATCGCCCGCGCCGAAGGACGGCTGACGTGGCTGCACATCCTGCGCGAAGAGGTCTACGAAGCCTTCGCCGACGCCGACCCGGCCGCCCTGACCGAGGAGCTGATCCAGGTTGCCGCCACCGCGGCGTGCTGGGCCGAAGCCATCGACCGCCGCACGCGGCCGACCGGTGGTGGTGCCTGATGCGGTGCCTGTCCTACGGCGGGGGGCCAGCAGTCGACCGCGCTGCTGGTGCTGGCCGCCACCGGCCGGCTGGAGCTGGATGCGGTGCTGTTCGCCAATGTCGGCGATGACTCCGAGCACCCCGGCACGCTGGCCTACGTCCGCGACATCGCCACCCCGTGGGCCGCCGAGCACGGCCTGACGATCACCACGCTGAACCGGCACCGCCGCGACGGTTCCGTGGAGACCTTGTTCGGCCGGCTGACGAGACCGGGGTCGCGGTCGCTGCCGATCCCGGTGCGCATGTCCGGTGGCGCACCCGGCACCCGCTCGTGCACCGCGGACTTCAAGATCCGGGTGATCGGCAAATGGCTCAAGGCCCACGGTGCGACCGCCGACACCCCGGCCACGGTGGCGATCGGGATCAGCCTGGAGGAGATCCACCGGGCCAACTCCCGCCGGGTCGAGCCACACGAACGCATCGTGTATCCGTTGCTGGATCTGAGGATGCGCCGGGCCGAATGCGCCGCCCTGGTGGCCGAACAACCGCTGTCGGCGGCCATGGCCGAGCGTGCCCGCGCCACCGTCGATGACCAGCACCCGGACGTGCGGGCCCAGCTGGCCCGCAGCGGCTTCACTCGGCTGCCCGTACCGCCGAAGTCCTCATGCTGGTTCTGCCCGTTCCACCGGCTCTCCATGTGGGCGGTAATGCGGGCGGAAGAGCCCGAGCTGTTCGAGAAGTCGTGCCAGCTGGAGGACCTGCTCAACGATCGGCGCGCCGCCCTGGGCAAGGACCCGGTCTACCTCACCCGCACCGGCCGGCCGCTGCGCCGCGCCGTCGACCCCGGCGTGCAACTGCTGCCCTTCGAGTCCGGCGACGGCGGCTGCGACTCCGGCTGGTGCATGACCTGAAAGGACCCGATCACCGATGACGATCACCACCTACCACGAGTTCGCCGGGTTCGGCGGCGACACCACCGGCGTGCTGGCCGTCCCCGGCACCACCGGCGTCCTGGCCGCCAACCACAACCCCGACGCCATCGCCACCCACGCCTACAACCACCCCGGCATGGACCACTACGAAGGTGACATCGCCAAAGCCGACATCGGCAAATTCCCGGCCGTCGACTTCTTCTGGGCTTCGCCCTCGTGTCCGCCGTGGACCGACGCCCGCGGGGTGAAACGCGACTTCGACCAAAGCACCCAAGGCGTGCTGTTCGACCCCAAGACCGGCCCCAAGGCGACCGACCCGAGCGTCGCCCGTGCCCGCGCGCTGATGGAGGAGGTCCCGCGGTACCTGCAGGCGATGAACCGGCGCGGCCGGCCAGCGCTCGGGGGCGTGGTCGAGAACGTGGTCCAGGTCGTGAAGTGGGCCGAGTTCAAGCGCTGGCGCCGCGAGATCGAGACCGAGGGCTACAACACGCGCCTCATCGCGCTCAACGCCATGCACGTCACCGGCCCGAAGCTCGGGAAGGTCGCGCAGTCGCGCAACCGGTTCTTCCTCGCCTACTGGCTCACGAGCCTGGGGCGCACCCCGGACTGGGACAAGTGGCTGCGCCCGCAGGCGTACTGCCCGGACTGCGACCAGCTGGTGGCCGCGGTGCAGTCGTTCAAGAAGCCCGCCCGGGTGCCCGGCACCGACATGGGTACCTACGGCATCCTCACCGGCCAGTACGTTTACCGCTGCCCCAACCGGTCTTGCCGCCAACGGATCATCGAACCCGAGGTGCTCCCGGCGTCGTCGATCATCGACTGGAGCCTGGATCCGGGGCAGCGCATCGGCGAGCGCGTCGACCGCCACGGGCGACCCGACCCGCTGGAGCCCAAGACGATCGACCGGATTGAGGCCGGGCTGGCGCGGCACATCGGGGCGCTACTGGCCCCGGCCGGCGGGACCTGGCGTGAGCACGCCACGTCGGTTGAGGTGCCGTTGCCGACCCGCACGACGCGGGAGACCGACGGGCTGGCGTGCCCGCCGCTGCTGGTGAACTGCTCCGGCCGGGCCGGGGTCGACACCGCCACCCACGTCGGGCAGCCGTTGCGGACGCTGACCTGCCGCCGCGAGCACGCGATGGTGATCCCGCCGTTCGTGTCGCTGCAACGCGGCGGCGGCTCCATGAAGACCGCCTACCCGGTGTCCGGGCCGATCCCGACGGTGTCGGCGCAGGGCAACCACCACGGCCTGGTCGGCCCGCCGGCCGACCAGGCCGTGGTGGCGTTGCTGGTGGCCTACTACGGCAACGGCGGTACCCAGCTCACCGACCGGCCGGTGGGGACGCTGACCACCCGGGACCGCTACGGCCTGCTCGGGGGCACCGGGTCTCCGCCGCCGGTGGATTCGTGCACGTTCCGGATGCTCGCACCGCACGAGATCGCCGCGGGAATGGGCTTCCCGACCGACTACCGGGTGCCGGAGTCGGTGGCGAAGTCCAAACGCAAATGCGTCCGCGGGTGGGGCAACGCCGTCCCGCCCGCGATGGCCGAAGTCCTCGCCAGCGCGCTGGTGGAGACATTCTCCGGCGAACCGCTGGAACCCGCGGCGTGACCGGCGCGGGGGCGCCCGGCCAGCACCACCCGAACGCACGACCCGAGGGAGCTTTGTCATGCCTGATCTGGATACCGCGTTGTCGGCCATCGACGCCGCCATCGCCGACCCTCAAGGCGACACCCGCACGGTCTGCGGACACTGCGGGACGGCGCTGGCCGGGTCGCCCTCCGACGACTTCTGCACCGAGGACTGCCAAACCACGTGGCTGGCCGAGCACGCAGCCGGCCCCGATCCCGTCGACAACGGCGCGACCCCGGACCGGGACCTAGCCGAGCAGGACCCGGCCCGGCCGATGCCCTACATGCCCGCGCCGCCGCCACCCCCGAGCGGGGCGCAGATCCTGGATACCGTGACCGCGTTCGTGAGGCGGTTCAACGTCTTTCCGTCCGAGCACTGCGCCCCCACGCTGGCGCTGTGGTACGCCCACACCCACGCCGCCGAACACTTCTACGTCACCCCGCGCCTGATCCTCGACTCCGCCGAACCCGGCAGCGGCAAAACACGCGTCCTGGAAGTCGCACAGTTCCTGGTACGGCAGGCGGAAATGACACTCTCGGCCACCACCGCCGCGCTGTTCCGGCTGGTCTCGGACGGGCCGATCACCATCCTGTTCGACGAAGTGGACGCCATCTTCAACCCCGCCAAAGGAGGCAACACCGAAGACCTGCGCGCCATGCTCAACGCCGGATACAAACGGTCGGCCACCATCCCGCGCTGCGTCGGCGACGCCCGCGCCATGAAAGTCGAGCGGTTCAAGGTCTACGCCCCGGTGGCGCTGGCAGGAATTGCCGGGCACATGCCCGACACCATCACCACCCGCGCCATCACCTTCCACATGCGCCGCCGCGCCCCCGGCGAAACCGTCGAACCCTTCAAAGAACGCGTCGTCGAACGCCAGGCCGCGCCGCTGCGGGACAAGCTCGCCACCTGGGTCGCGGGCGTCGGCAACCAAGTCGGCGACGCCGAACCGGACATGCCCGAAGGCGTCACCGACCGGGCGGCCGAAATCTGGGAACCGCTGCTGGCGATCGCCGACGCCGCGGGCGAGCACTGGCCGGCCACCGCCCGCGCCGCATGCTCCTACTTCGTGGCCAGCAACAGCAACCGCGGCGGCAGCTTCGGTATACAGCTGCTCGCCGACATGCGCCGGATCTTCGCCCAACGCAACACCGACCGCCTGCCGTCCACGTTCATCATCGCCGAACTCCTGGAAATGGAGGAATCCGACTGGACCGACGTGAAAGGAAAGCCGCTCAACCCACGCATGATGGCCAAGGAACTGTCCCGCTACGACGTCAAGCCCACGACGTTCAAGTACGACGGCGACAGCGTCAAGGGCTACACCACCACCGGCGAGACCGGTCTGGCGGACGCCTGGAGCCGCTACCTGCCCGCCGCGGGCTGACAGTGTCGGTAACTGCGGTAACTGCGGTAACCCTGCAGGTCAGGCGGTTACCGATCCGGAACCGGTTACCGATGGATCGGTAACCGGACAAACCTCCCACGCGCCCCGGTTACCGATCCATCGGTAACCGGGGCACCCATCGGTAACCGCCTGACCAGGCAAGTTACCGCAGTTACCGCAGTTACCCCACCTGCCAGCCTCCCTGGCACCCCGCATCGGTAACTCTCGCTCGCTCGTGCCCCTCACCGGTCGCCTGGTGCGCGGCACGCCTCTGCTCGGAGGTCCACAACCATGTCCGCGAAAGACGAAAAACTCACCATTTCGCAGGTCTGTGAGGAACTGAAAATCAAGCCGTCCACCTTCTATGACTGGCGCGCCAAGGAACGCGCGCCGAAGTGCATCAAGCTGCCGAACGGTGGCGTCCGGATTCGTCGCTCCGTACTGGAATCCTGGCTCGAAGACCGAGAGGAGGCCGCGTGATCACGTCGTCGTACAACGTCCGCGTGTGGGCGATCGAGACTCGTCGCAACGCGGCTGGCAAGCCCACGAGTTACCGCGTGCTGTGGCGAGTGGACAAGAAGGACTTCAAGAAGTCGTTCAAGCTCTACGCGCAAGCGGACGGGTTCCGCTCTTCGCTGCTGGTTGCACAACGAGCTGGTGAGGCATTCGACATCGTCTCCGGACTGCCGCCGTCGCTGACCCTGCCGGCGGGGGAGATGAGCTGGTATGCGCTCACGGTGGCCTACATCGACATGAAGTGGCCGGACGCGGCGGCCACCGCGCGGCAGACGATGGCTGAAGCGCTGATCCGGGTGACGCCGGTGTTCGTGAAACGGGACAAGAACGGACCGGATGCGAAAGTCGTCCGTTCGGCGCTCCGGCAGTGGGGCTACAACACCGAATACCGCACCAACCGGGAGATGCCGGACGACGTTCGAAAGGTCCTGAAGTGGTTGGAACGCAACACAATGCCCGTGAGAGCGGTTCTCGATCCGGATGTACTGCGCGCTTTGCAGCGTGCGGTCACCAGGCGACTGGACGGCCAGAAGTTCGCCCCGAGCGTGGCGCGGAAGACGCGCGGCGTCCTGTTCAACGCGTTGGACTATGCGGTTGAGAAAAAGTTGATCGACGCGAACCCGCTGCCGTCGGTGAAGTGGACGGCGATGCCGAAGGGCAAGCGGAAGGTCGACACGAGGGCCGTGCCGAACCCGGCGCAGACGCGGGCCTTGCTGTCCGGTGTCGGCGCGTTGCCGCGCAGCGGCCCACGGCTGGAAGCTTTCTTCGGCAGCATGTACTACGCCGGGTTGCGTCCCGAGGAGGCGGTATCGCTGAACAGACGGAACATCGCGCACTTGCCGGATCCGGAGTGGAACGACGCCACGGACGAGTTCGACTACGGCTGGGGCAAGTTCCGCCTGGACAGGGCCGAACCGCACGCGGGAGGCCGATGGACAGACAGCGGGAAGCCGCGCGACGACCGGCCGTTGAAGGCCCGGGACGTAGGCGATCAGCGCATCGTGTCGTTCCCGCCGGACCTGACTCGGCTTCTGCACCGACACATCCTGACGTTCGGCTATGGCCCCGACGGCCGCCTGTTCCATGCTGAGCAGGGCGGCGAAATACCGATGATCACCTACACCCGGGCCTGGCGTGCGGCGCGACGGATGGTGCTGACCGAGGAGCAGCAGAAGTCGCCGCTCGCCGCTCGGCCGTACGACCTGCGCCACGCGGCGGTGAGCACCCAGCTGGTGGCGGGAGTCGACCCGGCGACCATCGCGGCTTGGGCCGGCCAGTCGGTTGCGGTGCTGCTGGAGATCTATGCCGCGTTCCTGGACGGGGGAGAGGAGGCGAACCAGGCGCGGATCGAGAAGATCCTGGCTCGGTAGCCGGGCGCGGCCCCGGACGGCGTCCACCTGATGCCCAATGCATTCCCGTGGGAACGCATTGGGAAGAGACACCCGGATTTGGCCGTGAATGGCCGTAACCAGCCGGAGAACGGGAAGAACCGCTTCAAGCGTGAAACCGCTGGTGAGAAGCGGTTTTTCCCGCTCTTGTGGGAGTGCCCTCGGCAGGATTCGAACCTGCGACACCTGCCTCCGGAGGGCAGTGCTCTATCCCCTGAGCTACGAGGGCCCATCGCTGGGCGACTCCGAAAGCTTAGCGCATGCCCCGCGACCCCCGTGCCGCAGGTGGGCCGACCGATGATTCTGCTGGTCAGGGGCGTGAAGTTGATCGGTTCGGGCGGACGTCGCTAGCGTGGGAAGCCCACCTGAAGGAGCCGAGATGGCCGAGCCGTTCCAGGTACCGCTCGACGAGGGTGATGTCACCGATCTGCGGGAGCGGTTGCGGCGGACTCGGTGGCCCGAGGCCGAGACCGTCGATGACTGGTCGCAGGGTGTTCCGCTCGCCTACGTGCGCGAGCTCTGCCGGGACTGGGGTGAGGAGTACGACTTCGGGTTCGCGCGGCGGCTCAACGCGTTCCCGCAGTTCCGGGCGACCGTCGACGGCGTCGGGCTGCACTTCCTGCACGTGCGGTCGCCGGTGCCCGGTGCGCTGCCGCTCGTGCTCACCCATGGCTGGCCCGGGTCGGTGCTCGAGTTCCTCGATGTCATCGGGCCGCTCACCGACCCCGCGCGCTACGGCGGGGATCCCGCCGACGCCTTCCACGTCGTCGTGCCGTCGCTGCCCGGGTTCGGGTGGAGCGACAAGCCCGCCCTGAAGATCCCGCGGGTGGCCGAGCTGTGGGACAAGCTGATGACGTCGCTCGGCTACGACCGCTACGGCGCCCAGGGCGGCGACTGGGGTGCCGCGGTCACGAACGCGCTCGCGCGGTCCGGGCGGGTGGCCGGGGTGCACGTCAACTTCGCGCCGGTGCGGATTGACACCGCCGACCCGACGCCCGAGGAGCGCCAGGCCCTCGCCGACCTGCAGGAGTTCCGGCGGACCGGCAGCGGCTACTCCGCCCAGCAGGGCACCCGGCCGCAGACGCTCGGCTACGGCCTCACCGATTCGCCGGCCGGCCAGGCCGCGTGGATCGCCGAGAAGTTCTGGGCCTGGACCGACCACAAGGGCCACCCGGAGGACGCCGTCGACCGGCAGCGGATCCTGGACGCCGTCTCCGTCTACTGGTTCACCGCGACGGCGACCTCCTCCGCGCGGATGTACTGGGAGAACAACGACCGCGATCTGTCCACAGTGGATGTCCCGGCCGGGGTTTCGGTTTTTCCCAGGGAAATCGTCCGGCCGTCGCGGCGGCAGGCTGAACAGCGCTACACCGACCTGCGCTGGTTCGAAGAGCTGCCCGTCGGCGGGCACTTCGCCGCGCTCGAACAACCCGAGTTGTTCGTCGGGCAGGTGCGCGGGTTCTTCCGGCTCGTGCGCTAGACGAGTGATGCGTAAGTCTGGGTGGTGGCCGGAGATCGGCGAAGGGTGTTCAAGATCCGTTTGTGACGACAGACCTGAACACCCTTCTCG